>NZ_BAAHCA010000010.1:0-34265 GCF_054776295.1 Streptomyces sparsus | reverse complement strand
GGTCCGTCCGCTGCGCTCCCGGACCGGTGGGACTTCGTCCCACTTACCGGGCCTACGCTTCGCTTCGGTCCGGGTCGGCGGGTCCGCTGCGCTCCCCCGCCTCAACGGTCCTTCCGGCTGCGCCTCCAGGACCGTCTGGGCCCGCTGGCGCGGGCCAGGCTGGCTGCGAGGGTGGGGGCGCTCGTTCGTGTGGGTTCCAGTGTATCGGTGCCTCTGTTAGATGCAGCATGTAATGTTGGCGGAAAGACAGGACACCCCTCTACCTCCTGGGGACCTCCCTAGAATTCCGAGAGGAACGACCGTAGATGACCGGTCTCCAATCTATCGGACCCGATCGTGCTGAGCAGCGATTCTGTGCGCCGGGTGACGCAGTACCAGAAGGCGGGCCCGGCCGCCCGGTTGAAGATGCGCGCTCCTGGAGGTGCAGGGAATGCCCGCGAGTGAGGCGGGCGCCCTGGTGGCCGGGGTCGGTCGCCGGGACGCAGTGCCGGGTGGTGGAGCTGGACGGCATGGCGCCGGCCTCTCGGGGCGCGCTGTTCTCGGACGACTGGGATGACGGCGTGGCGGTCGTGAGCGAGGCCCTGGTGGGCATCGCGGACCGGGGCTGGGAGCGGCGCGGCGCCCGGTCGGCCGGGGCTGCTGAGCTGGCCGTACATCTCGCGGAGGCAGCGTGAGCGGTTCGCCCTGGTGCGGCTGGATAGGTTCGTCCGGGAGGCCGTGCTGCCGAGCACGTACCCGCACACCACGGCGCGGCGCCGGGTCTGGAGGCGCTGGGCGAGGCCGGCGGTCTGCGCACTGGGCGGACGAGGAGCAGCGACGGGGACGTCATCGTCTGCACGCTCGATGCCGGGCACTACGACCCGGACGACAAGTCGCCCTTCAGGGACGGAAAGCCCGGCGGCTGGCAGAAGGCGGATGCGTCGATCTGGAACGACCTCGGTGCGGCCTGCATTCCGCATGGGGCCATCTGAAAGACCACAGGAATGGGAATCGGGGAAGGTTTAGAAATGCTTTTGGTTCCACTCAAGGAGCACCAGGTCGACCAGAAGTTGAGCTTTCGTGACTGGGTTGGATTTCCTGCAAGATCGCCTGTTCCTCCGGAGGGGGCGCGTGCGATGGGGGTGTCCGCGACCGGGTCCGGTAAGACGATCACCACCGCTGCATGCGCTCTGGAGTACTTCCCGAGCGGGCGGGTTCTGGTGATGGTGCCCACGCTGGACCTGATCGTGCAGAGTGCCCAGGCCTGGCGGCGGATCGGGCACCGCGCACCGATGGTCGCGGTCTGCTCGGTGGACAAGGACGAGGTCCTGGAGCAGCTCGCAGTGCGCACCACCACCAATCCGATCCAGCTCGCCCTGTGGGCTGGGGCTGGGCCGGTGGTCGTGTTCGCGACGTACGCCTCTCTCGTGGACCGCGAGGACCCTACCGATGTCTCTGGCCGTGGGACTGTTCCTGGGCCGTTGGAGTCGGCTCTGGCGGGTGGGGAGCGGCTGTATGGGCAGCGGATGGCGTCGTTCGACCTGGCCGTGCTGGACGAGGGGCACATGACGGCGGGGGATATGGGGCGGCCGTGGGCGGCGATCCACGACCAGTCCCGGATTCCGGTCGACTTCCGGCTGTACCTGACCGCGACTCCGCGGATCCTCGCCGCGCCTAGGCCGCAGCGGGGCCGGGACGGGCGGGAGGTGGTGATCGCGTCGATGGAGGACGACTCCCGCACCTACGGCACCCGCATTTTCGATCTCGGGTTGGCGGAGGCAGTGGAACGCTCGATCCTCGCGGGGTTCGAGATCGACGTGCTGGAGATCCGCGACCCCGACCCGATCCTGGGCCTGTCCGAGGACGCCCTGCGCGGCCGGCGCATGGCCCTGCTCCAAGCAGCGCTGCTGGAACACGCGGCGCAGCAGAACCTGCACACCACCATGGTCTTCCACCAGCGGGTGGAAGAAGCCGCGGCGTTCGCCGAGCAGATGCCGGCAACGGCCGCCGATCTGTACACCGCCGAGGCCTCCGCGGCGACGCTGGCCGAGGCGGAGGAGCTGCCCGCGTCGTCGATCGACGCCGAGCTGTACGAGCTGGACGACGGGCGCCACGTGCCTGCGGAGCGGGTGTGGGCGGACTGGCTGTGCGGGGACCATCCCATCGCGCACCGGCGTGCGGTGATCCACCGGTTCGCCAACGGCATCGACGCCAACAACCGGCGGGTGCACCGGGCGTTCCTCTCCTCCGTACGGGCGCTGGGGGTCGGGGTCGACATCACCGGACTACGCGGAGTCGAAGCCGTGTGCATCGTCGGCTCCCGCAGCTCCCAAGTCGACATCGTCCAGAACATCGGACGCGCCCTACGCCCCAACCCCGACGGCACGACCAAGACCGCCCGGATCATCATCCCCGTCTTCCTCCAGCCCGGGGAAGACCCGAAGGACATGGTCGCCTCGGCCAGCTACCAGCCCCTGGTCGACATCCTCCAAGCCCTGCGCTCCCACTCAGAACGCATGGTCGACCAACTCGCCTCCCGCGCCCAGACCCGCGCTACCGAACGCCGGCGCATGCATCTCCGCCCCACCCCCGCCCCCGCGCCCGGCCCGGAGAACGAGGACATCCCTGAGGAGAGCAGCGAGGCGCAGCGGGAGGTCGACCGGGTCACCTCGGTCGTGGTCAACTTCGCCACCCCCCGCGACGCCGCCGACATCGCCGCCCTCACCCGCTGCCGCGTCATCCGACCCCAATCACTCGTCTGGCTCGAGGGCTACCAAGCCCTCACCCGCTGGCGCACCGAGAACCAGATCACCGGCCTGCACGCCGTCCCCTACGACACCGAGGCGACCGTGGGAGCGACGAAGGACTTCCCGCTGGGCAGATGGGTCCACCAGCAACGCCGCGCACACCGCACAGGCGAACTCGACCCCCACCGCAGAGAACTCCTCGACGACGCCGGAATGGTGTGGGAACCCGGCGACGAAGCATGGGAGACCAAACTCGCCGCACTCCGCTCCTACCACCGCGCGCACGGGCACCTCGCACCCCGCCAAGACGCCCTCTGGGGTCAGGGTGAGGGGGAGGCGATGGTGCCCATCGGCCAGCACATCGCCAACCTCCGCCGCAAGGGCGGTCTCGGCAAGGACCCGAAGCGCGCGGCGCAGCGCGCGCAGCAGCTGGCCGCGATCGATGAGGACTGGAACTGCCCGTGGCCGCTGGACTGGCAGCGCCACTACCGCGTCCTCGCCGACCTGGTCGACGCCGACGGCCACCTGCCAGCCATCCCGCCAGGCGTCACCTTCGACGGCGACGACATCGGGCGATGGCTCACACGCCAGAAGAACCCGGGCACCTGGGCGCAGCTGTCGACCGAGCAGCAGCAGCGGCTGACCGCGCTGGGTGTGACGCCCGTCGAACGGCCCGCTCCAGCCCCGGCAGCCACGCGCACGACGAAGGGGCCGAGCAAGGCACAGCAGGCCTTCCAGCGCGGCCTAGCAGCCCTCACCCAGTGGAAGGAACAGGAAGGCGACCGGCCGGTGCCTCGCGGCGCGGTCGTCGCGATCACGGTCGACGGCGAAGCCGAGCCGGTCTCGGTCCGGCTCGGCGTATGGATTTCGAACACCAAATCCAGGCGCGACCGACTTGCCCAGGAACAGTTGGAGGCGCTGCGGGAGCTGGGCATGGACTGGGCCTGACACCGCCGTTGTCCGCCGTTGAGCCAGGCTGTGCGAGACCCCGGAGCCCGCAATGGTCCCGGGATGTCGTGTTATTCGGCAGGTTCAGGCCGTGACCGCTGGGCATCCTTGCAAAAGTGCCCGCCTGGGACGGCGAACACAGGACTGTTGTGGAGTGATCCATCACCCGGGCATCCTGCGGACCGCTCCCCTGCAGGGAGAAACGACCTCGTCGCTGATCTGCCGTATCGCGAACCGCTACGGGCAGGAAGTGAAGGCATTGCGGTCGTGCTGGCACTGGCGCAACCACCAGCCCAAGCACGAGGGCGGGGCCTGTCGGGCCGACGCCGAGGTGCTGCTGAATGCAGCTGGACGGCAGCTCCTGGCAGGCCTGTGCGGCGTGGAAGAAGACGTTCTGGCGCGGGCGTTGCCGTCCTGGGCGCGGGAGGACGCCAAGCTGCCGACCCAGGGGGACAGGGTGCCGGCGGCGGCGTGGCGGATCGGCGGCGCGGTCGCCGGGCCGGTGGCATTCGGCTGCCGCCTGTGCGCTGCTCGGCGTACCGGGACAGTGGCGCGGGTCGTGTGGTACGCCCCGCGGTGGGATCGCGTGTGCGCGCGGCACGGGCGGTGGCTCCTGGACGCGGACGCCGACCAGCCCCACGAGTACCTGGACGTGCGGCACCTGCCGGAGGTGGTCGCGGCGCAGCGGCAGTGGACGGGAGTGGCACGACGGGCGGTGCGGGCCGGGACTGAGCCGGAGCGGGTGTTCGCGCTGGCGCATGCGGTGGTGGCCCGCTGGTGGGATCAGGCCTTTGGCTGGGAGCAGGAGACGATCTGGCCGCGGCGCCTGCACCAGGTGGCGGGCGGAGACGCAGGGACGGAATTGGAGCGGTGGCGGATCGTGGGGCGGGACACGGTCGTCTTCCCCGAGGTGGTAGCCGTCGCCGACGCGGTGCTCGATTCGGGCATGGTCGAGCTGGTGTGGAGGGACAGCGGTGCCGGGCGGCCACGGGCGCTGCCCGCCGACGGGATGTTCTGCCGCCAGCTCGGAGAGCGCGTCGGGCGGACGTGGCTGGGGCCGCTGGCAGCGACGGATCACGGCGGTCCGCTGATCGCCTGGATAGGCGCCGTCATCCGCCAGCGCCGCACAGTCGGCGGCTCGGCTGAGTACGTGAACGATCCTTGGTGGGTGCGCCGGGAACATCAGCCGGTGACCGCGGCCGGGCAGTTGCGGGTGCTCGGCAAGGAGGAGCGCGCGCCGGGGTCGGGAACGATGTGGCGGGCGGCGGTGCCCGCCGAAGAGCGGATGCTGATCACCCGGACGATCGAGAGCGCTGAGGAGCAGCTGCTCCAGCTGCGGGGCGTGCAGAGCGGGCCGACCGCCGACGTCGCCCGGCAGCTGCTGCGCAGTCTCGGTCGCAGTACCGGTTTGATCGAGGCGGCCTGGAAGCGGACCGCGGTGGCGGCGGTGAACGGCGGGGTGCCGCTGGAGGAGGTGGCCCGGTGGGCGGACATGCCCGCCGAGACGCTCAGGAGGGTGCTGACGGCGGTCGGGCAGGAAGACGACGGGTGAGAACGACCGGGAGTGGGTGCGTCGGCTGTTAGCTGATACGGCACTCGTTTGTGGCAGAAACCCTGAAAACCGCAGCGTCTGCTGGCGGTAGCGGCTTGGCTGGCGCAGGTGATCAGCACAGGAGGGGCCCGGCCCGGGGGCCGGGCAGGGCAGAGGACCGTGGATCGTGGGAGCGGGTTCGAGGCGGTGTTCCTCGATCCGGTGGGGCAGTCGGTTCAGCAGCGGTGGGCCGATGCCGCCATGACCGTGGCGTTCGAGGAGTTGCCGCCGGTGTCGGCGTTCCCGGTGATCCCGGGGCGCCGCTGGGGGCCGGGGCTGTGGTGGTCGGCGACCACCGGGCGGCACGTGGCGGCCGGGTCGAACGCGATGCGCACCCAGCTGATGGTCCTGGACCGCAACTCCGATGTAACCGGGTTCGCGGGGCGTCCGGTACGGCTGATGTGGCGCGAGGAGCGGGGTCGGGTGCGTTCCTGGGTGCCGCAGCTGTTCGCCCGGTACCGCGACGGCACGGGTCTGCTGGCCGACTGTCCCAGCCACCCGGAGGCCGGCGGCGACCGTGCGGTGAAGGCCGCCGAAGCGGTGAGCGCGGCGTGTGAGGAGATCGGCTGGGCCTACCGGCGTCTTGCGCCGCTCGACGACGTCCTGGCCGCCAATCTGAAGTGGCTGGCCGGCTACCGCCACCCCCGCAACGCCGGCCGCCCCGGCCTGACGCCCACGGTCGTGGAGGCGTTCGCGCGGCCACGGCCGCTGATCGAGGGCGTCGAAGCGGCCGGCGACCCGATCGAGATTCTTCCCGCCGTCTTCCACGCCCTGTGGCACGGGCGGGTGACGGCAGACATGGAGGCACCACTGCATGAACGCGTCCTGGTCAGCCCTGCGGGCTGGAATGGCCCGGGCCCTGGCGCGGCGGGAGGGGTCCGGTGACCGCGCGGCGCAATGCCCGACCATCGGTGAAGGTCGGAGCGCAGGTCCGGTTCCGCGGTGTGAAGTGGCAGGTGGTCGCCCTGTCCGGGCAGACCATTCACCTCGTCGGCCCGGACGGCGGTGGCGAGGCGGTGCTCGCCGGTTACCTGTTCGCCGATCCCGGCTTCAGCGTCATCGGGGCCGAAGTGCCGCAGGCGGCCCCGCAGTGGGGGCTGTTCGAGACCGCCCCCGCCGCGGCACGTGAGAAGGCCCTGGCCTGGCAGCGGCACGTGCGGGAAGTCGAATGCGGCCTTGCCGGCGGGCCCGGCAGTGCTGGAGCGGTGCGTGAGCAGTACGACCCAGAGCGGCACACGCTGGCCGAGCGGGAGCAGGCCAAGGCCGAGGAGCTGACCGCGCTCGGGTTCGGCCGGGTGTCGCGCACCACGGTGCAGCGCATGCGGCTCGCTTATCGCAAGCAGGGCCTGTGGGGGCTCTTGGACCACCGCACCACTCGTGCCTCCAGCCCTACCGGGCGGTCCGACGAACGGGTCGTCGCCGCCGTCCGTGAAGCGCTGCGCCGCCGGCGCGGGCGCTCCAAAGGCACCATCAACGGCCTGTTCCCGCTCATCAACCAGATCCTCGAAGATCAGCATGGCCCCGGCGCGGTACCCGTGCCGTCCCAGGCGACGCTGTACCGGCTCGTCACCACACTCGCCCGCCCCGGCGAATTGCCCAGTGGTCCGGTGCGGCAGGTGCCCGCGAGTGTCGAGGGGCGGGCTTTCACTCCCGCCATGGCGCTGCGGCTGGGCGAGCAGGTCCAGATCGATACCACCCGCCTGGATGTCTTGGCCCTCTTCGACGACGGGCGCCTGGCCCGGCCCGAGCTGACTATCGCCGTCGATGTCGCCACCCGCGCCATCCTCGCCGCCGTGCTGTGCCCCAGCGCGACCAAAGCCGTGGACGCGGCCCTGCTGCTCGCGGAGATGGCGGTCCCGCACCCGGCCAGGCCGGCCTGGCCGGACATCCTGCGCATGGACCACGCCCGCACACTCCCCCACCAGCGGCTGGCCACGCTGGACGAGCGTCTGGCCGGTGCGGCGGCCCGGCCGGTCGTCCTGCCCAAAACGATCGTCGTCGACCGCGGCAAAGTCTTCGTCTCCCGGGCGTTCACCGCCGCCTGCGAGAGCCTCGGCATCAGTGTCCAGCCGGCCCCGCCCCGCGCCCCCACCGCGAAGGGCATCGTCGAGCGCACCTTCGGCTCCATCAACGCCCTGTTCTGCCAGCACCTGCCCGGCTACACCGGATCCGACGTCACCCGCCGCGGCCCCGACACCGAGAAAGACGCCTGCTACAGCGTCGCCCAGCTGCAGGACCTCCTCGATGAGTGGCTGGTGCACTACCACCACCGGCCCCACGAAGGGCTGCGCCACCCGATGATGCCCAGGAAGGCACTCACGCCGAACGAGATGTGGGCCGCGCTCGTCGCCGTCGCCGGCTATGTATCCGTCCCGTTGACCGGGCGCGACTACCTCGAACTGCTCCCCGTGCGCTGGCAGGCCATCACCCCCGCCGGCATCAGCATCCACCACCGCACCTACGACGCGGACTTCCTCGCCCCGCACCGCAGCCAGGCATCCCCCGTCGCCGGCCGCGGCGGGAAATGGGAAATCCACTACAACCCCCACGACGTGCGCCAGATCTGGGTCCGCCTTCCCGACGGTGAACTCACCGAGATTCCCTGGATCCACCGCGACCACGTCCACCGGCCCTTCGACGAACGCACCTGGCAGCACATCCGCACCCAGGCCGTTGACGGCAACCACGGTGACGCCGAGCAGCACGAAGCCAGCCTCGCCGACGCCCTCGACCAGCTCATGCGCCGCGTCCACAGCGGCCACGCCACCACAACGGAGCAGGCACTCCTGGCCCGCACCGCTCACCTCCCTCTCCCCGCAGCCCGCGATGGGGACCCCGGCACCGAAGCACCCGCCGACAACTTGGCGCAGCAAGCCACCGAAGGCAACGACGACAGCATCGACGACCTCGACAACCTGCCCGACGACGACCTCAGCCCCGCCCCGGCCACCGGATTCGGGCTCTACAACGCGCACGAGGAAGCCGCCACATGGTGAACCCCAGCCAGACAAGCGCGAGCAGCACACCAGCCGGCGACAGCGGCGGAGCCGAGCTGTCCTGGCCGCTGACCACCTGGCAGGGCTGGCACCGCTTCGCCACCACCGACCCCGACGTCCCTCCCCGGCCCGGCGACCCATCCCGCAACACAGAGGAACGCCTGGCCTACCACTCCAGCTTCGTCACCATCCGCACCCCCGCCATCCACACCCTGGCCACCCAGGTCCGCACCCTGATGATCCTCGGACGCCATCAGCAGACCACCGCACGGCCCTCCCTCATCGTCACCGGACCCGCCGCAGCCGGGAAAACCACCGCGCTCCTGAACGTCGGGCGTACCTGCCACCTCGCCCACACCCGCAGAAACCCGCCGCCGCCCGGGTCAGCAGACACCGCAGTACCCGTCGCGTATGTTCTGGTCCCGCCCGGCGCGACCGCGAAAACCCTCATCACCGAATTCGCCCGCTACCTCGGCATCCCCGTGGCCGCGCGCATGACCCAGACCCAGATCACCGAAGCCGTCTGCCACACCTACACCCAGGCCGGTGTCCAGCTGGTGATGATCGACGAGATCCACCGCCTCAACCCCCGCACCACCACCGGCGCCCAAACCGCCGACCTTTTGAAAGACCTGAGCGAACGCCTGCCCGCGACATTCGTCTACGCCGGCATCAACGTCACCGACACCCCCCTGTTCACCGGCGTGAGAGGCGCCCAACTCGCCGGACGCGCCACCCTCGTCGACTGCGGCCCCCTCTCCGCCCGCCACGGCAAGCGTGAACCCTTCCGCGAGGTCATCACAGATCTCGAGAACGCCCTCGACCTCCAGCAGCACAAACCCGGCACCCTCCCCCGCCACGCCCCCTACCTCCACCAGCGCACCGCCGGCCGCATCGGATCCCTCACCCGACTCATCCGCCAAGCCGCCATCACCGCCATCAGTGACGGCACCGAACGCATCACCAAAACCACCCTCGACACGATCCGCCTCGACCACCTCGCCGAAACCCAACACCGCCCCCGCCGAGGCCGATAGGCACACCTGCCAGCCAGGCAAAACAGCCCTGACCAGCACAAACACCAACCAGGCCTTTACACGCCGGAACTAACTACAACAGACCCAGCCCCGCTCAGCACAGAACACATAACCCCAGCTCAGGTACCCCCGCCCACCTGTCCGAGACGCCAATTCCACCTCTCAGCGAACCAGCAACACCCCAGACCAGCCGCCTCACTGTGCACCAACAAACCCCCCTCCCAGCGTTACTGGAGGAGCTGCGGCCTGGGGTGACCGTCGGCGGTGAGGACATCGGCCGCTGGCTGGCCCGGCAGACCGAACGGTGGGGCGATCTCGACACCGAGCAGCAGCGCCGGCTCGGCGAGCTGGGGGGTGAAGCCCGCACCGCAGCCGGTGGCGAAGAGGGGAAGTCGAGCGGGGCGCGGTCGGCGGCGTTCGAGCGGGGCGTCACCGCGATGCGCGCGTTTCGGGCACGCGAAGGGGAAGCCGCGGTACCCGCCCGTGGGCATGTCGAACCGACCGTCATCGACGGCCAGGAAGTCCCCGTGAAACTGGGGGTGTGGCGCAGCAACATGCGCAGCCGACGGTCGGCGCTGACGGTTGAGCAGCAGGCTGTGCTGGATGAGCTGGGGGTGTGAGGGTCTTGCCTCGTGACAGTGAGGTGCCGCCCTGCTGTCAGCGGGGTGGCCTCCGACGACGCGGAGCTGCCGGCGTTCGCCATGGTGGCGTGGGCAGCCTGGCTCAACGCGCGGCCCCGCCGGGGGTGCCCGAGGGAACCGCGGGTCACCGGTCGTTGTCTCCCTCCGCATGACAGCGAACCGACCGCCGCGACCGACCCCGAACGACCGGGAACTGCATTTGTGGAAGGTCGGCCGGGCCCTGGCCGTCACCTTCGTCGCCGCGGCCCTGGTCGCGGACGGTGTCTTCTACGGGCTGGTGGTGCTGCTGGACTTCCGCGAGATCGACCGCACGGCGAAGCTCGACGCAGCGACGCTCTTCGACTTGGTGAGCTCGCCTTCGGCGTGGTCGCCGGGGCCGGCGCGCTCGTCGCCCTGGTCGTCGCCTACCGCCGCCAGCGCGTGGATGAGGCCGGCGCCCACCGCGAAGCCACCCGCCTGCACACCGAGCGTTTCTCCCAGGCCGTCGACAAACTCGGCTCCGACTCCCCCGCCGTCCGACTCGGCGGCGTCCACGCCCTGGCCGGCCTCGCCGACAACGCCCCCGACAACCAGCTGCGCCAAACCTGCATCGACGTCCTGTGCGCCTACCTCCAACTCCCCTACACCCCCGACCCCGGCAACGACCCCGCACACCGGGAGGAACACCACCACTACCTGGCCCTACGCAAAGTCCGCCACACCATCCTCCGCCTCATCGGCGACCACTACCGACGCCCCCAAGGAACCCACCGCTCCTGGCAAGGCTGCGACCTCGACCTCACCGACGTCACCATCGACGGCAGCCTCAGCTTCGCCGGCGCAACCTTCTCCGACGGCACCGTGTCCTTCACCGGTGCCACGTTCACCGGCAGCACGGTCGACTTCCGCGGCGCTGTGTTCTCCGGCAGCGCGGTGTCCCTCAGCCGCGCGACGTTCTGCGGCGGCACGGTGACCTTCCACGGCGCAACCTTCAACGGCGGCATCGTGTCCTTCTTCGGCGCAACCTTCAACGGCGGCATCGTGGGCTTCTTCGGCGCGACGTTCAACGGCGGCACGGTGGGCTTCGCCCGCGCGACGGTCTCCGACGGCACGGTGTTCTTCAGAGACGCGACGTTCAACGGCGGCACGGTGGCCTTCATCGCCTCGACGTTTTGCGGCGGCACGGTGAACTTCCACGACGCGACGTTCTCCGGCAGCACGTCCGGCGACCGGGCGTCCTTCAACCGCGCGATATTCTCCGGCAGCGAGGTGAACTTCAGCGACGCGAGAGGTTGGTTTCCTCCCAATGGGCTTCTTGCTGCTCTCGGAACTCCTGTCCCCGCGTCGGTCTCCCTTCCCGCTGCTTGGCTGACCTGAAACCCTCAACACCACGAAGGGCTTCCGTAGCCCGCACTCGGTGACCCACAGGCGGTGCGGGCGTACGCGGGGCGGTGAACCGCGCGCCCCACTGCTGGCACCGCCTCACCGACCCGCAGGACGTACAGGAACTGGGCGCGGCACTGGCCGATCTGCGCGAACGCGGGTCCCCGGCCCAGCCGGGGGCCCTGACCGACGTCCGCAGCCGCCTCCGCGTGGACGCCCGGTAGGCGTCACCGAGCGGCCGGGGGTCGTTGTGCTGGGTGAGGTCGGTGGCCGGTCGGGATCGTCGGACCGGTAGAACGCCTCCACTCTGTCTCCGGCACTCAACTCCAGGCTGCTCCCGCCCCTGAGCCGCGCGCTGGTGATCCTTTTGCCGTCGGCTTCATAGGTCACCCTCACCTGAGTGCGGACCCCGTTCGGCCCGCCCCATACCTCGCCGGGAAGCGCACAGAGAACAGGCCCGCGACCTGGTCCTGGTGCGGATGGCTGCTGCTCCACGCCGGGTAGGCCACCGAGCGGGCCCCGCTGCGCGACCCGGTGGTCACCACCGCGCTCCGCGGTCGCGCCCTCCACGCCCGGGCCGTCATCGTTGGTCGAGACTCTTGAAGTTGTCGAGGTCGGAAGCGATCGGGTTCGCGGATTCTTGTATGCGGTCGCGCCTCAACCCACGCGTCGGTTGCCGCTTCGAGGGCGTCTGCGCAGGGGTTCGCCGCTCAGGCAGCCAGATCGCGATGTGCCGAGGGCTTGTTCTGCCCACGCCAGCGTCCACCGGACGACGGTGGCTCGGCGGGGGAGGCAGAGGCAGAGGCGGACGAGGTTGTCGATCGCAGTCACCTGAGAGAGCCGCCGATGCCGGAACTAGACAATCGGACATATGAGCCATGGGTGGTGGTCACCTGTTTGGCCGGTCAGACCTCTATCGCGCCGTCAGACTCCCCAGGGGGGAACGTTCCGCTGGGGCGTGGGTATGGGCGAGACGGGGTGGGCGTGACCGAGCGCGGTAGGGCAGCCCGTGCTGTTCCGAGTGAGGCAGGGCTGGGCGTGCCGGACCACGGCGTCCCGCACGTACGCTCGGCGACCGAAGGGCGGCCGGGCGGGCGACAGTACGGCGACGAGCCAAGGCAGGACGACGGGCCGGTGCGTGCGGTGCCGCGGCACGTAGCCTGCGTGATGGACGGTAACGGCCGCTGGGCGCAGCGGCGTTCGCTTCCGCGGACGGCGGGTCACCGGGCTGCGGAGACGACCGTCATCGACATCATCGAGGCGGCCCGGGCCGCCGGTGTCGAGTGGCTCAGCCTGTATGCATTCTCCACCGAGAACTGGAACCGCCCGGGCACCGAAGTCGACTATCTGATGCGCCTGGTCCGCCGGGTCGTTCGGAAGCATGCGGCGTTGCTGCTGGCCCGTGGCATCCGCTGTCGCTTCCTCGGGGTCGCCGACCCGCGTATCCCCCGTGAACTGGCCCGGGACTTCGATGATCTTGTGGCGTTGACCGCTGACAACCGGGGGATGACGCTGACGGTGGCCTTCGATCACGGCGGGCGCCGGGACATCGTGGAGGCCGCAAGGTCGCTGATCCGCAGCAAAACGCCCGCTGATGAAGTGACCGAACACCTCTTCGCGGACCACCTGCCATTTCCCGACACCCCCGACGTGGACCTCGTCATCCGCACCTCCGGCGAGCAGCGCATCTCCAACTTCATGCTCTGGCAGGTCGCCTACGCCGAGTGGATCTTCCCCGAGGTGCTCTGGCCGGACTTCCGGGCCCCCGAGTTCCTCGGGTGCCTGCACACCTACCGGCGCCGCGACCGCCGCTTCGGCGGCGTGCCGCCCCGGACGAACGGAGACCCATCATGACCACCGAAACCACGGGCACGGCCGACCAGGCATCCCTGTTCGGCCCGGAGTCGCAGTTCAGCGCCTTCTTCGACGACCCGCGCTGGGCACTGGCCATGATCCGCGCCACCGTGTTGGAGGCCGCTCACCCGCAGATCGGTGCCGCCCTCGTCGACAACTCCACCTTCGTCGCCCACCCCTGGCGCAGGCTTCGCAACACCTTCCTCAGCATGCGGCGCATGTTCGACATCGACGTGGCGGAGCGCGAACGGGAGGCTGCCCGGCTCAACCGGCTGCACGCCCGCATGAGCGGATCCGACTCCCGCGGCCGCGCCTACGACGCGATGGACCGCGCGACCCGCGCCTGGGTGGTCGCCACCCTCTTCGAGAGCGCCGTCACCATGTGCCGCCTGAGCGGCCAGCCACTCGACCAGGACACGATGGAGCGGATGTACGCCGAGTACCGTACGTTCCTCGCCGCGCTCGACGGCGACGCCGCAGAACTTCCCGAGGACCTGCACGACTTCTGGCGGTACTTCGACCGGGTCGTCGAGAACGAGCTGGAGAACACCGAAGCCGCCCGCGTCATTCTCTACCGGCTCTTCGACCACCTGCCCGCCCCCGCGCTGCTCGAGGGCGCGCCGACGCTGTGGGCGGCCGGCCGAGCCGTCGTCGGCCCGCTCCTCGGCGCGGTCACCGTCGCCTCGCTCCCCGAGCCGCACCGGCGCAGGGCCGGGCTGCCGGAGACGCCCGGTGCCCAGACCTTCATGCAGGGCGCCTACCTCGGCGCCGGGCTCGCCCGCTTCCTGCCCGACGGCTGGATCAACGCCGAAAGCATCATCGAAATCCTCTCCCTCTCCCCTGGCAGCGACGACCCCCGCGCCCGAACCGTGACCGCCCTGCGCGCCCGTGTGAAACGGGCGTCGGCCCTGCTCCGTCTCCTCGCACCACTGGGCGGCGACGCCGGCCCGGAATCCTCGCCTCCCGCGGCCACGGGAGAGGTCCGGCGCTCGGCGGGAGAGTTCTTCCGTCGGGTTCTGGACCAGACTGGCAACGGCTACCTCGACTGGCCCGACCTCGCCGCCATGGCACGCGAACTCTCCACCCGCCTGGACCTGGACGAGCCCGAGGAGACCCGGCTCTACGACGCCTTCGCCGCCTGGTGGCGCGAGCTCCAGGCCGCCCTCGACACGGACGGCGACGGCCGCGTCAGCGCCGACGAGTACGCCGCCGCCATCCCCTCCCTCGCAGGCCCCGCACTCATCCGCGTCGCCGAGGTGCTCTTCGACGCCACCGACAAGGACGGCAGCGGAAGCATCGACGCCGACGAGCACCGCACCCTCTTCCGCACCGCCTTCCACTGCGACCTCAACCCCACCAACGGCACTTACGGCCGGAGCACCTTCGTGGGCGACTTCCTCTCCTTCATGTCGGGCCGCCGCACCAGCACCCCGTACGACCCTCTTCTCGCCGACGCCTAGAAAACTCATGCATGTAGCGGCCACGGCTGCCCGCTCCTGCGCCCACCTCCGGACTCACGGTTCAGGTGCCCGCGAAACTTCCACGAGCCGCAGGATTTCCTCCTTACGCGCTCCACATCCGCGCACTCCGGGCGCCGTATGAAGTCCGGGGCGACGGCGTGGCCGCCTTGTCGTCGCAGGACGGCTCCCTTGACGACGCGGACCTGTCCTCCTCCTTTTCCTTGGCAAGTCAGCGTGTTGAAAAGGGACATCAACGAGGTGTCCGTTGGCTGGCCCGGTCGTGCCGCGACGAAGTGGGCCGTTTCCCAGTAGCTGTTCCGCCCGATCTGGCGCGTTCGCCCCTTATCCGTGCGGCTTCTCGCTGCCACACTGACGGGCGCCCCGTCGGGGATCAAGGTTTGTCATGCGCCGTTTCGACCGGTGGGGACTGGTCAGAAGGTGGCGTTCGTGCACGGGGAGGGGGAAGCGTGGCACCTCAGGATTCGCTGCTCAAGGTCTACGGCGACCGGTCGTACACCCACGTGACGATGGCGCGTCACCAGAGCACGACCGTGGCGTTCGCCATGGACTCGTCCCGGCGCATTGTCTATTCCGTGCTGGATCTGGCTGGGGATAAGGGCAAAAGCGGCGCTGACGCCGCGTTCTGGGGCGTGAACCCGATCGAGCTCGCCTTCCCGCGGGAGCTCGCCGAAGTGGGTTACGCCGTCGTCGGCCCCACGGCGTTGCCGGTGGTCAAGCGTGGCGGTGTCGAAGCGGCCGTCGACGAGCAGCCGACAGCTGGCGAGACCGATTTACGTCTGTCCACGACGGCGCGGCTGACGGCGTCCGCTCCGTTCCATGTGATCTCCGACGGCACATACGTGGTCGTGCTGCGGCAGTCGATCGGTGACGCGCACCCCGACGCTGTGTACAAGCTGACGGGAGCCGGCTGTTCGGGCAACGCGTCCAGGACCGACTACGTGCTCGACGGCACGAAGAAGGTGCCACTGGTCCGTGACACCTTGTTGTGCGACCGGTTCGTGCTGGTGGAGGGCAAACTCAAACCGGTGCTGGAGGTGCGTTACCGGCGCAGCCGGCACGCGACACGTTCCGAATCGACCAAGGACACCCTGGGCACTGAGGACATGGAGGGCCGCCCGTTCTACGAGCCGACCCAGGAGCTGTCGTTCATCCGCAACCTGAGCCAGGGCCGCTTCGCCGCGGTGCTGGTGCCCACCGCGGTCAACAATGTGCAGCGCTGGCAGTTCTTCGCCCATAACGACGCCACCGGCCGTGTCGACTGCTTCAACGTCGAACAGGGCGTTCAGGGCTTGTTCAACACGCGGGGCACCCGGTTCTACACGAGCCCGGATCCGGTGTACCGGGACGCGGTGTTCGAGCGGGACCCGGGTACCTGTCCGTTCACCAAGCGCGAACTGGTGCCGGTGGCGGGCTCGGACGGGCATGCGGAGACGGCGCTGCGGCTGGCGGGCAACGATGCCCATGTCGAGCTGGGGGACGTGGAGGCGCTGCGGTTCAAGGGGAAGCCGTATTCGATCGAGGCGTGGGTCAAGCCCGAAGCGGTCGACGGTCCCGTGCTGGCCAGGGGTGGAGCCTGCCAGCTCGCCCTGAACCCTGACGGCACGGTCTACCTGGCTCACGATGCCGCTCCATATCTGATCAGCTCCTCCGAGAAGATCGCGAAGGACACGTACAGCCACGTCGCCGGCACCTTCGACGGTAAAACCGTGCGGGTGTATGTGAACGGCAAACTGTCGGGCAGCGGGGACATGACGTTTGTCGATGATCCCGGCGCGCTCACGCTGATCGGCAAGAAGGTCCACCGGGGCCGGACGATCGGTTACTTCAAGGGTGACATCGATGAGGTTCGGGTGTGGAACCGGGCACGCAGTGCTGCTGAGATCGCCGCCGAGATGAACCACCGGCTGATCGGTAGCGAGCCGGGTCTGGTGGCGTACTACCGGTTCGACGAGGGGACGGGCACCACGGCCTTCGACCAGACGGACCGGGCGCTGAGGGGCACTCTGAAGGGGGACGCACGCTGGGTCGGCTCGGGGGCGCCGGTGGGTGATCACCCCGGCGTGCGGCGTGACAGCTTCACCCTCACGGGACGCACGGTCGTTTCGGGCATGTCGGCCGTCCTCTACCACCAGCAGGAGAAGGCTCCTGCCGGGTACGGTGCTGCGGCGAAGCCGGTCAAGCGGCAGGCCAGGGTGATGCTCGCCTTCGCCGCCAAGGACGGCCCAGAGGCGTGCGTGGCGAGTGTGGACTTCGGTGTCGGCCGCGACGGCCGGCTGGCCCAGGTACCGGACGTGCTGGATCCCGCCCTGCTCAAGCGGCCTGCGAAGGGGGAGAACGCCGAGGAGATCAGCGCCTTGCAGCAGCTGATCAAGCGGCTGGAGCCGGAGATCGCCGTGTTGCGGCCGGAGATCGCCCGGGTGCGTCCGCTGTCCGCCAGGCTGCCCGAGTTCCAGACCGCGTACGACCAGCTGAACCACGAGGTGAGCACCTACCAGAAGCGGTACGACGCCGAGAAGGATCTGGTGACCTCCTGGTTCTACGAGATCTTCCCCAAGCTGCAGGATCAAGGACCGAGTGGAACGTCCGCGAAGAAGCTCCTGGTCGCGGGCTCCTCCAGCTCGCCCTCGGCGGTGCAGTCCGTCTTCACCGATAGTCCGTCAGTGGGGGTCTGGGCCCTCGACACCGTTCAGGTGGGCGCCGAGACCTTCTACAACCTGGCATACAAACTGTTCAACCAGGACATGGTGGTCAGGGGCGGTCGCGTGATGAGAACGCCGATCTGTCCACGATGCCGCGCATGTCCACCTACGCGCCCTCGAACTTCTCCCTGCTGACCGAAGGTGACTACGTCCGGCTCGTCAACCGCCAGAGCAAACTCGCGGTCTCGGTGGTCGAGTCGGCGAGGTACAAGGTGGTCCAGTCAAGCGCGGGTCTCACAAACGACTCGGGTCTCCTGCGCATGGTGCGGGGCGCCATGCGGTCGGGCGTGGACGTGCTCCTCCAGGCCGCCAAGGACAAGACGGCGAAGGCCGCGGACGAACTGGCGACAGCGCGTTCGGCCGACCAGAAAGTCAGAGAACTGGAACGTTCGCTCGCCGCGAAGGAGGCGGAGCTGAAGGCCGCCCAGGAGAAGCTGGCCCGCCTGTCGGTCGCGTTCGAGGGCGACGGCGACCTGACCGTGGCCATGCCCTCGCTCGGCGTCGACCGCACCGGGCTGAGTTACTCCGGGGGCTTGCTCGACTTCGCCCGCGGCGCCGACCGGCCCGCCCTGCTGGACAGCGGCACCGGGAACATCGTGCTCTACTTCCGCGGAGCCAACGCTCAGTTCTTCGCCGCCTACTACGACACCACGGTCATCCGCGGTGTCCAGGAGCTCACGGCATCACGCGGCGCCGTCAGCTTCGTCGCCCGTGACGCGGGCATCGCGCTGGAGGGCTACACCATCAAGGTGAGCGACGGCGACGCGCCCGGCCGCTGCGACCTGACCATCACGGCCAAGAACGACAGCGAGACGTGGCGGTCCCTGCCACGCGAGGCGGGACCGATGAGCGCGGCGCTGGCCGGCAACGCCGGTACGCCGGTGACGGTGGGCACGGTCTCCCAGGTCACCGGCACGACGGTGCAGCTCACCGGGGGCGCGGCCGTCAAGGTTCCGGCGGCCGCCCATCTCGGCATCGGCGGCTCCGGATACGCCGCGGCCGACGAGATCCCGCTCGGCGGCAAGACGATCAGGCTCTTGGCGGCGGGCACCGCGATCAAGCCAGGCGACAAGATCAGCGTGATCGGCTACGACCACGCCCGGGCCACCTCCAGCCGGCCCGGGGTCCTGCTGTCCTCGGGCTCCCGGCTGGTCGCTCTGGCCGCCGGCGCCGTCCACTCCGTCCCCAACGGCACGGCCCGGCCGACGATCACGGGGAGCGGCAGCCTGTGGCGGGCCGAGATGCCGGGCCGCGCCTACCTGTTCAACGGCAAGGACCAGTACCTTTCGCTGCCTGCCGACAAGCTGGACGGAGTCGCCACAACCGGCGATCTGAGCCTGGAGGCGTGGGTCAATCCCGAGACCGGGCAGGCCAGGCTCGTGCACGCCAACACGGCGGAGTCGGCGTACTCCCTGGCCCTCACCCCGGCTGATCTGCCCACGCAGTCCTTCGACGGCGACGACAGGATCGACCTGAGCGGCGCGCTCGACCTGTCCCACCGCGACTTCACCATCGAGCTGTGGGCCAAGCGCAGACACGCGCGCGGCCGCACGGAACCGCTCCTCACGCACGGGAACCCGGCCGGTGCGACCGACCAGACCCTGCATCTGCACATCGCTGCCGACAACACCCTCACCTTCGCGCTGTTCAGCGACGACCTCAAGACCACACAGCCCTACCCGGACCTGGACTGGCACCACTATGCCGCGGTGTACGTCAGTGCCACCCGCGAGCAGATCCTCTACCGGGACGGCACCGAGGTCGCCCGCCGCACCGCCAAGGGCCCCTACACCGGCAACGGCCCGCTGGTCCTGGGCGCCCAGCCGTTCAGCGGCGACTACCTCCACGGACAGATCGACGAAGTACGTGTCTTCGGGCGGGTGCGAACCCCTGAGGAGATCTCCGGCGAACGCCACCAGCGGATGTCGGGGCGCGAACCGGGACTGCTGGGCCACTGGACCTTCACCGGAACGGGTGCGACACCCTCGCCGATCAAGGGCTACCAGGTGGTGGCGCGCGTAGGCGACCGCGTGGTGCGTTCGGCGGAACGCTTCCCGTGCAACGAGTGGGCCCATCTCGCCGCGACCTTCACCCAAGCCTGGGCCGTGCGCCAGAGCGGCACCATCGGGCTGGAGGTGGCCCCGCACGCCGCGCTGGACGTGCTGGACGACCTCACGATCGAGGTGTTCCTCCAGCTCGACCGGCTCGGCACGCCCATGGGCCTGATCGCCAAGGGCGAAGCCGTCGACGGCGGCCCGGGCGGCGTCCCGTACCAGCTGGGCATCAGGACCGACGGCAGGGTGGAGTTCGCCTTCTGCGAGGCCGAGGGCAAAGCCGTCCGCTACACCTCCGACACAGCCCTGCGCCCCGGCGCCTTCCACCGCGTGAGCGTGGTGCGGCAGACGCTGCTTCCCCAAGCATCCAGCGGCACCCAGCCCGCGCAGGAGATCCGCTTCTACCTCGACGGCAGGCTGGACGGAAGTCACCGCTACACCGGTCCAGGCGCGCAGTCCAACCGCAGCGGCGTCGAACTCGGCCGCAGGCTGCACGGCGCCCTGGGCGAGGTACGGCTGTGGAACACCGCCCGCAAGGCCGACCAACTGGGCCTGGCGGTCACCGAACGCGACAAGGGGCTGGCGGCACGCTGGTCGTTCGAGGAGAACACCGGGAACATCACCTACGACGCCACCGGGTCCTATCCGGCCAGACTGCGCGGTGCCCGCTGGACCCGCGACCCCGACCCGAAGGCCAGCGCCCTGCGCCTGTACCGAAACGGCCAGGCGCTCCCCGCCGATCCGAGCCAGCTCCCGCGGGACACCAGCTCCTACGGGGACAGGCAATTCACCCTGGGCGCATCCCTGTACTCCGGCCAGCCGGTGTCGCCGCTGGCCGGCACGCTGGAAGAAGTCAGAATCTGGCGTACGGTGCGCACCCCCGAGCAGATCTCCGACAACATGTTCACCCGCGTGCGCGGCGGCAAGCAGGACCTCCTCGGCTACTGGCCCTTCGACCGGGACTCCACGACCGCGAGCGCCCCGGTCGTGCGCGACGAAGGGCTGCGCGGCCACAACCTGGCCTTCACCGCGGGGCAGCCGCGAATCCTGCTGTCCACCGCTCCGGTGTCCACCGACACCGCCGAAGTGCGCTCCGCGCTGGCCGCCGTCCGCACCCCCTTCCACGACACCATCGCCGCCGCCCCCGCCGTCACCGAGTACGCCGACCTCCAGTTCGGACCCAAGGGCGAGGCCACCGGAACGCTCAAGCGCTGCTACGGCTACCTGCGCAGCGGCCGCTGGCACCTGGTCACCGGATACAAGGTCGGCGACCTGACCACCGAATGGGTCGGCCAGGTCCAGTTCGACCCGGAACTCATGGGCTACATCGAGGGCGCCCCACCGGTGCCGTCGGAGAACCTCACCAACAAGGACGACGGCTACCGCGACGCGTCCTCGGTGGAGTTCACCGAAGCCGACCAGGTCACCTACCGGGCTGTCCTCCAGCAAGGACGCCAGTATCACCGCCGCCTTCAAGGCCGCCCTGGGCATGGAGCTGAGCAGCAGCACCCTGACGATCGCCGCGCCGCTCGGCGTGGGCATCGCCACACCACTGGCCGAGGGCTCGGTGAAGACCGTCACGAGCCTCAGCCTGGAGTTCTCCAACACCTGGAGCAGCGAGACCAAGGTCAGCCAGGGCCAGAACACCACACGCAAGGCCCGCGTCACGCTGACCGGCCACGCGGAGGACCCCGCGCGGGTACTCAACTCCGCAATCGGCCGGCGGTACGTGCCCGCCAACACCGGCATGGCACTGGTGCAGTCGCAGACCGCGGATGTCTTCGCCCTGCGCCTGGTGCATACCGGCGCCCTGGTCGCGTACCGGATGCTGCCCAACCCCGACGCCCCCCGCGACTGGAACATCGTCCACTTCCCGATCAACCCCCGCTACGTCAAACAGGGCACCCTGGACGGCGCCGTCGGCCTCGACGACCGCGGCAAGGTCACCGATCCCGACTACCCCACCGCCACCAGCTACGGCGAGTACAGCTACTTCAAGCCCCGCGACGCCCACGCCCTCAAACGACGCATCACCCGCGACCAGCAACGCCTGCGGGCCTTCTACGAATCCGTCTCCACCGAGACCCACCGCCACGACCCGACACACGACCAAGCCGACAAGGTCCTGCGCAGTATGGGCATCACCGGCGGCCGGCCCGACGACCGCCGCGGAGGCGCCGGCAGCGCCGCCTCGGCGGGCTTCTCCCACCGCGATCTGGTCAACACCTACGTCTGGACGGCCCACGGCGGCTTCTTCAAAGAGGCCACCGAGGCCACCGACGCAGTCACCGAAACCACCTCCGGCTCCTACTCCTTCACCGGAACCATCGGCCAGAGCGCCGAACTCGTCGGCTCCATCGCCGGCGTCGGCATCACCGGAAGTTTCGACGCCTCGACCAGCGGCAGCATCAGCACCACCCGCGCCCGCACCAAAGACTCCTCCCGGACCTTCGGCCTCAACGTCCAGTGCGCGCCGTCCGGCGACCTGCAACGCCGGGACAAGGACGACAAACCCGCCCTCGACGCCGCAGGCAAACCGCTCCTTGTACCGGGCAAGGTGGACGCCTACCGCTTCTCCACCTTCTACCTCGGCGAGACCAGCGCCAACTTCGACGACTTCTACCACAAGGTCATCGACCCCCTCTGGCTCGCCAACAGCGACGCCCCCGACGCAGCCGCCCTCCGCCAGGCCCGCCAAAGCACCGCCAAGCCGCCATGCTGGCGGATCCTGCACCGGGTCACTTTCCTCAGCCGGGTGCTTCCAACCGTCCCGCCGCCCGGCGCACCGCCGCTGGACAAGGCGATGCGGGCCGAGAACATCGACAGCAACTACGAACTCATCAGGCGTCTGGAACCGTACGTCCGCACCGCCACCAAGAGCGCCTCCGAACTCGCCGCCGCCACCCGCAGCGCACTCACCGCACATCTGCCGGAACTCGTCCCACATGCCGCGGACATCATCGACTACCTCGCCCAGTACTACAGCGTGGAGATCTGACGGACGCCTCGGCCCTCCGCCTACGGAGGGCCGAGGCCGGCCACCCCGTGCCAGGATGGCCACATCTTCATGCCGCGCAAGCTGGCTCGCGACCGCGAGTACTGCCCAGCCTGATCCGAACTTCGGATGTACCAGGTAGTGATGGCCCGTCGACTGACCGGTACCTGCACTCCGTCCTGGCGCGGCGCGTGAGCGACACCCCACAACAAACCCTCGGCGCCCGGCCGGTACCTCAGGAGGTCCGCGAGCGGCGGACCGCTGCGGAAACGGCAGGCCGCTCGCGATCAGGTCGCACAGTTGGCCACGCTGCTCGACAAACTCGCCCAGAGTGCCGAGAACATCACGGTCACCTGCAAGACGCTCCTGCTGGAACTGCCCGCCGAAACACCCCCGGCATGACCGCATCGACTCCGGCCTTGCCGGACGGCCCCGCTTACCAGCAGATCACGACTGTAATCGCCGAATCCGACCCCCGCTGCGGGCGCGGAACGTGTGCGAGATTCGTGGCGCCGACCGGAAAGGCGGCTCCGGGGCGTGTCTGCGAGAGCAGTGTGTCGTTGGGGCAGCCGTGAAGAAGATCCAAGCCCTCGCCATTTCCGTCGGCCTGGTCGTTGCGCTGACCGGAACCGCGCAGGCCAACGGGCAGCCCGGCCGTGCACCGCTGCCGACCAACCAGATCACGAACGTCATCAGCGGCTACGTCATCGACAGCGCCGGGAAGACCGGCAGCGACCGGGTGCCCGTCTACATCTACAAGGACGCCACCAATCCCTCGGACAACCTGAGGTGGAGGTACGACCCAGCCACCCAGCACATCATCAACATCGCGACCGGCTACGCCCTCGACAGCGGCGGCGACACCAGCAGGCCCGTGGTACAGGTCTACGCCTACAAGGACGCCACCAGCCCGTCGGACAACCTGAAGTGGAGGTGGGACGCCGACAGGCAGCACATCGTCAACGTCGCCACTGGCTACGCCCTTGACGCAGGACCGATCCGCTCGACCAGCCCCAGCTCGCAGTCCCTCTTCGCGTACTGGGACAACACCAGCACCTCGGACACGCTCAGGTGGAAGACCGACATCTTCAACTGACCCCGGTGAGCCTGACGTCCATTTCACGGATCGCGCCGTGACCTGACGAGGGGCCCGCTTCGGTGCGGGCCCCTCGTACCGAAGGCGCGGCCAGGCGAGGCTGGCGGCCGTCCGGCCAGTTGCAGTCGGCCAACGAGCGGCGACCTCACCCGCCCAGGACGTTGACCGCATCCAAGCCAGCGAGATCGTCCGGCCCCTGATCACCTCACTCACTCCCTGAGTGTCCGGGCTCCTGACCGCGCGGACGCAGGGGTACGACGTTCGGCGCTGGCAGCTGGAGCTGATGGCGGTGTGCCGCGTTTTCGGCAGTGAGCTGGTTGAGCGACCGGACGAGCGCGGGCACGCCGTCGGTGATCCGTACGGGCCGAGGACGAGCGCATCGTCAGCGAGCCGGATGCCAACCGCCCCCAAGGTGATCGTCGCGGAGACGGTGTAACGGTGGTTCTCCGCCCGTGGAGCGGCCGAGACCCCGCCTGCGCCGTCGCTGTCGCAGTCTGAGGCGCACTCGCAGGCGGGGCCGTCAGCAAACTTCGGCGGCCCCGTCCTTGTCGTTCTCGCACCGGCCGTCACCGGGGAAGCTGGGAGATCTTCTCCGGATGGGCCACGCCGACGTAGTGCATGGCGGTCTTCTCAGTGATGCCGAACAGGCGCATCAGCTTCAGCGGATCCCCGGTCTGAACGCCTCGTTCAGGATTCGGTCCTGTCGCAGGCCGTCCAGCGTGAACTCCTTGGGCAGGTGCCTGTGGAGCATGGTCATGCTGACCGGCGGGTGGTCGGGGTCGAGTGCGGTGCGCTGGCTCACGAACAGGTGAGGGTTGGCCGATGCCGGCCAGCGGCGATGGCGGTAGGTGAGCCACTCGGAGGCGAGGGATTGGGTGAACTCCTTGATGTAGAGGGTGTGGCCCAGCAGTCCGCGGCGGACTTCGAGGGTGCCGTGGGCGAGGTTGAAGTTGCCGGTCGGCAGCATGGGGATCTCGTGGCCGGGCAGGGCGTGTACGGCGGTCAGGGCGACGACGAGCCGGCCGAGCGGGGTCGTGGCGCGGTCGAGGAGCCCGGCCAGGAGGTCCGAGGGCACGGACTTCGGGATGCCCTTGGGGTCGCCGACGGGGAGGTTGTGGGTGGGGTCGCGGAAGACGACGCGTTCCTGGCGCAGTGCCTTGAACAGGCTGCGCAGGCTGATGGCGAGCTGGCGGCGGGTGCTCCCGGTGAGGTCGTCGACGGCGGTGGTGGCGTGGGTCGCTGGTGATCTGACGCAACGTGGTGATGCCGCTGTTGGTCCAGGCGGTGAGGATCGGCTCGAGGGCGAGGAGGTAGCGACGGATGCCTTCGTAGCCGCGGGCCTCGTGCTCGCGTCGGCCTTGACCACGCAGGACCTGCACCCACAGGCGGATGGCTTTATCGAGCAGTAGCGACGTCGCTTGTCGATGGGTTTGGGAGGCGCCCTGTTCCACGGATGGGTGATGTCGACGAGTTTGGGAGGCACCGGGGTTCTTGCCAGGGCAGCATCGGGATGCTCCTGGTGAAGGTGCTGGTCATGCCGCGGATGTCGAAGGTCGAGTTGTACGCGGCGATCCGGCGTTACCAGCTGAAGCGGTCGGTCGCCGGGCGGCCTTCGAGTTCTATCAGATAGCGGAGCCGGTTGCGGATGGTCCCACGATGCAGGCTGCCGCCGGACTCGTCGGCGAACAGCACCGGCGAGTTGGGGAACTTGGGCCGTACGTCTTCCAGGAACCATCGCAGAACCAGGTCGAGGCCGTCGAGCATGGGCACCCAGCGTGGCCGGGGGCCGGAGGTGTGGGCGCCCTTGCCGAAGCGGACGTGGAGTTTGCCGAACGGGTCGCGGGTGAAGTGCAGGTCCGGCCTCTCCAGCAGCGATGCCTCCTCGGAGCGGAGTCCGGCGTGATACAGAGTCCGGAATATCGCATAGTCCCGGGCGGCGGGTCCGTACTTCCTCGCGGTCGCGATCCGCCGCTTCATGAAGTCGAAGAACTCATTCACCCGCTCCGGCGTCGGCGGCGGCAGCAGGGCCGGTGAATCGTCGCCGACGTGACGGAGGCGTTGAACTCGTCGATTGGACAGACCAGGCGGACGCCGAATGCGGCCTCGATCTCGGCCGCCTTGCGGGCCTGAAGCAACCGGTGGAGGCCCTTGAAGATCTGCACGTACTCACGCCGGGTGGACGTCTTGCGGCCCTGAACCGCCAGGTCGCCGATCACGCGGTCGATGTCCTCGGGCGTCACCTCCCACGCGGGCCGGCCCAGGGCTTTGAGGGACCGCTCCAGTTGCCCGATGTCGTTGTCGATGGTCACCGGACTGAACCCGCGGGCCCGCCACGAGGCGACGAACGCGTCGACGCACGCGGTCTGGAACTGCCAAGGATCCGTCGTCAGCGGCTCCTGCGGAACGGCCCCGCCCGCGATGACCTGCAGTCTCGCCTCGGCCACCGACACACCTTCCTCGCACCTGAACAGTCAAGGTGGCACCTTCAAAATCGTGACGTCACCGCGAGAATCGACGAGGGCCACAGGAGGGGGAGACGGCCAGGTGGCAGCGGCAACTCTTGTGAGGGAACAAGTGCCAGCCCCAGATGGTTGGGCCAAGACCTTCACCGACCCCCGCCTCTGCGCGGCCATCGTCGACCGCCTCACCTTCAACGGCACCATCATCGAGACCGGCACCGACTCCTACCGCCTGGCTACCACCCGCCCACGAGCCGAACAGGTTCAAGCCGGCTGACGAGACCCGGCCGCAGAGGCCGTCGCCTGCTGCCGATTGAGCTTCTCCAAGACGCGGTCGCGGAGAAGCTCGTACTCCTGCCGGAGCCTGCGCCATTCGGTCACGGGCGGGCGTGGAATCACGATGCCTGCGGTGACGACCTCCTCCGGCCGAAACTGCTCGCGGGTGAGGTCGATCTCGATCCCCATGGCCAGGCGGTTCCACCAGTGGTAGTCCACACGCTCTCCGTTGACGTGGACCTCTCCCCGAATCAACTCACCTGCCAGCAGGTCGTTGAGCACCATGGCAGTAACCCCGCACTGATCCCGGGCCGGGTTGTCCTTAGACCAGCGCGACCGGAACTCAGGCGTGCACGTCTCGGCACTCCAACTGCTGCGAACGGCTCGTTCGATGTCGGCAAGAAGCAACGGCGTCATGCCGGTGATCCTGCCAGCAGCCACTGACAACGGCCGGACGCTGACAGACACGGCAAGCGCCTGATGCCTTCAAAACTGACGAACATCTCCCGGCTCCTCCGCCACCGCCTGCCTCCCCGACCCATCGACAAACGCTGTCGATGAACATGCACAAAGCCACCCACCCGCAGCCGCTAATCCCCACCCATCCACCGACCAGGCAAAACAACACTGACCAACACAAACAACAAACCAGCCCTTACACGCTCAAACCACCTACCACACACCACACATATCCCCAGCTCACACACCACACCCACCCCGACCCAACCACCCAGCCGACCTCTCAACACACCCACAACACCCCAGACCAACACACACTCAGCACACCAACAAACCCCAAGCGTCAAAAGGAAGTGGTGATCAATCGCAGGAATCCCATGTGTGAGTCGGTCGTCCGGTTGGTTGTCAGTGGGTCCTGCCAGGATGTGCCGCATGCTGAGTCGTGAGGAATTCATGGAAGCTGCGCGCGCGAGCGGGGTCTCGCAGGGTGCCGTCGACGAAATTCTGCGGTGCCTGCGGCCGTGCGTAGTGGTCAACAGGGACAAGGTGGGTGAGCTGGTCGGCAGGTGGGAGCACGAGGAAGAGATGATGGTCTTTCTCGACTGTGCCACTCTTCCTCACCGGCACCTGGACCTGGGGCTCGGGCTTCCCGGTTCGGGTTCTCTGGTGCTGGCCCCCGTATCGTCACCGCGGTGGCTCCCGGGTTCCTACGCCAACGAGTTGACGGAATCGGAGGACAGCGGGGAGTTGCACGCCTATGCGGCGTGGACGCTCGCGGAGTGGTACACGTACGCCGAGGGCAGTGAGCATCCCGTGACGATGCATCCCGCCCTTGAGGAAGCGATGGCGGAGTACCGGCGGTGTCACGGTCCCATGGAGCTGTTGGATGGCGGTTATTTTGCTCCCGACAGGTCCCTGCAGCTCGGAGGTGTGATGCTCAACATCGCATCTGCGGGTCCGTTGGAGCTCGATCTGATCGATCTCGACGACGACTGGGACTGGAAATTCACTGACGAGGTGCTGCGGAAGGCGTCTTTCTGGAGGCTCTTCGCCCATCTCCACCATGACAGCGGCTTCGAGTACTTGTGGATGGTCCACCGTGAGGACACCGCTGTGGAGCGCTACGACGAGATCGTCTGGATGGAGCATCTCGAATGACACCGCGGCCGGTCCGTGGAGCGCTGCTGGTGGCTGGCCGACTGTCAGTCGGCCACCAGTGATGTGAGGGTCCGCGCTTGCCTGGCGGGCGGGACGTGGGGCTGGGGGTCGAGCCCGAAGGTGGTGAAGGCGGTGCAGCTCGGCAGGGGATAGGGGTCCATGCCGGTCAGGGAGTTGAGGATGGTCGCTCTGCTCCCGGCTATCGTGGGGGCAGCAGTCGTGGTTTACGCCGTAAAGACTCAGCGGTACAGCTTCATTTGTCGGCCGGGAAGTCGGGTGCGCGGTCGGCGGCGTTCGAGCGAGGCGTGGCCGCGATGCGCGCCTTCCGGGCACGGGAAGGGGAGGATGCGGTCCCCGCCCGCAGCGCCACCGAGACGGTTGTCATCGACGGCCAGGAGGCCCCCGTGAAGCTGGGGGTATGGCGCAGCAACATGCGCAGCAGGCGGACCAGCCTGACGATGGAACAGCAAGCCGTACTCGACGAACTCGGCGTGTGAGAGTGGGTCCGGTACTCGAAGCCGTGCAGGTGCTGGCGCGCAGAGCAGGCTACGAGCATCAGCTACTGGCCGAACCTCCACTATGCGCAAGGTACCCTGCCAGCTCCGTGCGGCGTCCAGGGTGACCAGACCTCCGCCCGAACACAGCGGCCGGCTCTGTCAGAACCGCAGCCGGGCTCTGTCCCGACGACGAGCCCGCACGGCATGATGCGCATGCGAACGAGGCCACGGACAACCCAGCCGGTGAGGACTTCGCTGCCCGCTGCGGCCGGGTGTGGGGCGTCTTGCTCCCTGCCCGCGCCGGCTACCTGGCTGATGTTTCACCACACTTCGACGAGGTCTTCCACGACATCGTGCAACGAACCGAGCTGCCGGCAGTCTCGGCAAGACGGGCATCGCAGCCCTGGTGGTCTGGAAACGGCTGTCCGCACAGACCCCATGGGCGTCTGAACCCATGGTTTTGCCGGACGCCCAGGTGCGAGCGGTCACCGCGCGGGCCGTCACCTCGGTCCGCGACACCACGGTCCCGCGCAGCGAGGCCGCCTGCACAGGGCGCGGCATCATCTGGGAACTGCCCGGTTTCCGCACCGGCGACGCCCTCGCCTCAGCCATCCTGACCGCAGCGGCACCCACGCGGATGGCCGTCTACGACCGCCGCGTCCAACACGCCCTCGACACCCTCGGCCTCACTCTCACCCCCACGCCAGGCCGCTACGGCCACTACCTTCAGCTCCTCGACGACTCCCTGCACCACGGCGGAGCACGCGCCGACGGCTGGACCGCGCGCGACATCAACACCGACCTGTACCGGACCGGCAGACCCGACCCCGCGCCAAGCCGCTGACCAGCACAAACCCGCACCAGCCCATTAGGCGCCGGATACAGCACCACACCAACGTCATCGAGCCTCAGCCTCGTGGATACGGGACAGCGCCTTGTCGGCGGCCGGGGGCAGCCACCGACGCGCCGACACCACGCCCGGAAGACGCCCGCGCTTCCCCTGCGCTATCCGAAACCCTCGATAGGCGACAGCCGTCAGCCCTTACGGCTCCACGAGTTCACCCTCAGGAACCCATAGTGTGAGGGCCAGCCAGGAATATCGGCGACCCATTCCCGGCTTCCCCTGATACCCCCCTCGGGTATCAGGGTGGCCCGCTCGGGGCTGCCCGGAGAGGAAGCGATGAGCACACCCCATCACGACGGAGCGCACCCAGGCACGCAGGGCGAGGGGCACGATCACGTCCGGGAGGTCACGCATGGTCCGGCGGCCGAGCACGACCGGCACGGCGGGGTCGACACTGATGCCCTGCGTGAGCCCGCCCACGGCGGACACGGGGGTCAGGACCCGCACGCCGGTCACGGCATGCCTCACGCGGGCCACGGTGACCATATCGGACAGTTCCGCCGGCTTTTCTGGATCATGCTCGTGCTCGCAGTTCCCACTGTGCTGCTCAGTCCGATGTTCGCGACGATCCTGGGCTACGAGCTGCCGGACGTTCCCGGTCTCACGTGGGTCGCGCCAGTCCTGGGCACCGTGATCTACGTCTGGGGCGGCCGGCCGTTCCTGACCGGCGCCGTCAGCGAACTCAAGGCCCTCAAGCCCGGAATGATGCTGTTGATCGGCATGGCCATCACCGTGGCCTTCCTCGCATCCTGGGGCGCCACGCTTCGCGTGCTGTCCCACGAGCTCGAGTTCTGGTGGGAGCTGGCCCTCCTAGTCGTGATCATGTTGCTCGGTCACTGGATCGAGATGCGCTCCCTCGCCCAGACCTCCTCCGCGCTGGACTCCCTCGCCGCGCTCCTGCCCGACGAGGCGGAGAGGGTCGAGGGTGACACCGTCGTCACCGTCGCCCCGTCGGAACTCCAGCTCGGTGACGTCGTGATCGTCCGCCCCGGCGGCCGTGTCCCGGCCGACGGTGAGGTGGTCGACGGCGGGGCCGACGTCGACGAGTCGATGATCACCGGTGAGTCCAAGCCGGTGCGGCGCAAGGCCGGTGACCAAGTCGTCGCCGGTACGGTGGCGACCGACAATGCGCTGCGGGTGCGGATCTCCGCCGTCGGGGAGGACACCGCCCTGGCGGGCATCCAGCGCCTGGTCGCCCAGGCGCAGTCTTCCTCCACCCGCGCCCAGCGCCTGGCCGACAAGGCTGCCGGCTGGCTGTTCTGGTTCGCCCTGAGTGCCGCCGTGATCGCCCTGGTCACCTGGCTGCTGCTGGGCACGCCCGAGCAGGCCTGGATCCGTGTGATCACGGTGCTGGTCATCGCCTGCCCCCACGCACTGGGTCTGGCGATCCCGCTGGTGGTCTCCATCGCCACGGAGCGCGCCGCCAAGGGCGGGGTGCTGGTCAAGGACCGCATGGCACTGGAGCAGATGCGCACCGTCGATGCCGTCCTCTTCGACAAGACCGGCACCCTGACCGCCGGCCAGCCGGCCCTCACCGACATCACCACGACCGGCGGCCGCGGCGAGGACGAGCTGCTGGCCCTGGCCGCTGCCGCCGAGTCCGACAGCCAGCACCCGCTCGCCCGCGCCATCCGCGAGACCGCAGCCGAGCGAGGCCTCACCGTCCCGCCGGCCACGGATTTCCACGCCTCGGCCGCCGTCGGCGTGCGCGCCACGGTCGACGGCCACACCGTCGCCGTGGGAGGTCCCGCCCTGCTAACCGGGTCTGGCCGGGACTCGCTGCCGGCCACCGGGGAATGGACCGCGCGCGGCGCCACGGTGCTGCACGTTCTCGTCAACGGCGACGTCGCCGGCGCACTGGCCCTGGACGACGAGATCCGGCCAGAGTCCCGCGAGGCCGTCGACGCCCTCCACCAGCTCGGCGCGCATGTGGTGATGATCACCGGCGACGCCGAACCGGTCGCCCGCGCTGTGGCCGGCCGGCTCGGCATCGACCAGGTCTTCGCCCAGGTCCGGCCCGAACACAAGAGCGAGAAGGTCGCCGAGCTCCAGCGCCAGGGCCGGGTCGTGGCCATGGTCGGTGACGGCGTCAACGACGCCCCAGCACTGGCCAAGGCCGACGTCGGCATCGCCATCGGCGCCGGCACTGATGTCGCGATCGCCTCCGCCGGGGTCATCCTCGCCTCCGACGACCCGCGGTCCGTGCTGTCGGTCTTCCAGCTCTCCCGCGCCTCGTACCGCAAGATGAAGCAGAACCTGTGGTGGGCCGCCGGATACAACCTCATCTCCGTGCCGCTGGCCGTCGGCGTGCTCGCCCCGGTCGGTTTCGTCATGCCCATGGCCGTGGGTGCGCTGCTGATGTCGCTGTCCACCGTCGTCGTGGCGATGAACGCCCAGCTGCTCCGGCGCGTTGACCTCAGCCCCCAGGCCAGCGTCAGCGCCGCGCGCGGCGCTCCGCCCGTGCGCGCCGAACGGGTCACCCGGGAGTAACCAGCCCTCGCACAACACTGACCCCAAGGCGTCACCCTTCCGGCTGGCTCCCTTCACTTCCAGCGGTTTCTGGCTCGCTTTCCGTGTCGCATAGACGTAAAGCGCACGGTGAGCGGGCCGGTCGTCGAGGTCGCCGTAGGGCAGGACATCGCGGAAGGAGTAGAGGGCAACGACTGCTGTAGGACGCAGACCCAGGCGGCGCCCCAGGCCAGGGCGGCCTCAAGGTCGCCGCCGGCAAGGTCGGCTTCGTTCTCGAGGTCGGTGGGGTCGAAGTCGTCATCCGGGTCGGCGAGGTCGACCAGCTCGTAGGCCATGGCGGTGTGGGCGTCGAGGTCGCGGGGGCAGAGCCGGCGGCCTGCGAGCGTCACGCACCCCTTCTCGTACGCGGCCTCCTCCGCTGCGCCGGCTTCCTCGTCCGGCGTCCAGATCCGCTCCTTCGCCCACTCCGGCGCGGCGGCAGCTTCGCGATCTTCTCCTCCAGCCGGGACAAGATGCCCGGCTCGTCTTCGTACTCGGCGTAGTGCGCCGCCGAGTCGAACAGGGGGAGTCTGGGGTCCTACGTCCAGGCGAGCAGCGGCCGGTCCAGCCCGGCCCCGCTACTACACCGCTCGGTAGGACACGATCCGCACACCGGACCGGCGGTCGACGGCAGTCACCCCCAGCCCTGGCAGCCGACCGACCCTTTCTATGCTCACGCCCATGGCACTCGAATGGGAACAGATCATCGTCGACTCCTCCGACCCCATCGCCCTCGGGCGCTGGTGGGCCGAGGCTCTCGGCTGGGTAGTGGTCGACGAATCCGAGGAGATCATCGAAATCCGGCCTGAGCCGAACCAGATACCGGGGCTGCTCTTCGTGCCTGTCCCCGAGGGCAAGACATCGAAGAACCGGCTCCACCCCGACTTCCGCCCCGACGACCAGGAGGCCGAGGTCGCCCGGCTACTCTCCCTCGGTGCCCGGCGCGCCGACACCGTGCAGGACGAGCAGCGCTGGGTGACCCTCCTCGACCCGGAGGGCAACGAATTCTGTGTCCTGGGTGAGCGGAAGAGCTGAGCGGGGCCGCGCAGCCGGCTCGGCCGTGACAGATGCCCCACCGCACGTACCGGTTGCAATGCGTCCGGCTGCAGCGCGCAGGCTAGACCACTGGCGCTGCAGCGACCCCGCGCTCAGACCTGCAGCCCAGGGCACCCGAGGGACCGTGGTGCACGGCTCGTTGTCTCCGTCCTCGTGACAGCGAACCGACGGCCGCGACCGACGCCGAACGACCGGGAGCTGCGCCTGTGGAGGGTCGGTTGGGCGCTGGCCGTCACCTTCGTCGCCGCGGTCCTGGTCGCGGGCGGTGTCTTCTACGGGCTGGTGGGGCTGCTGGACTTCCGTGAAATCAACCGGACGGCGAAGCTCGACGCAGCGACGCTCTTCGACTTGGCCAAGCTTGCCTTCGGGGTGGTCGCCGGGGCCGGCGCGCTCGTCGCCTACCGGCGCCAGCCGATCGATTAGGCCTGTGCCCACCGCGAGGCCAACCAGCTCCACACCGAGCGCTTTTCCCAGGCCGTCGACAAACTCGGCTCCGACTCCCCCGCCCTCCGACTCGGCGGCGTCCACGCCCTCGCCGGCCTCGCCGACGACGCCCCAACGACCAGCAGCGCTAGACCTGCCGACGTCCTGTGCGCGCACCAACCTCACCCTGCGCCAGCTCGCCCCCGGGCTGTTCGGCATCTCCAAGTCGGCGGCCGACTGGATCGTCGACCACCTCGGACCGGCTCTCGTGCTCCAGCCCCGACGGCGGTTCCGCAAGAACACCGTGCTCATCGTGGACGGCACGCTGGTACCCACCCGCGACCGGACCGTGGCCGCCTCCAGCAAGAACTACCGCTACTCCACCCACCATCAGGTCGTCATCGATGCCGACACCCACCTGGTCGTCGCCGTCGGCAAGCCGCTGCCCGGCAACCGCAACGACTGCCGGGCCTGCGAGGCCTCCGGCACGAAGACCGCCGTCGGTACCACCCCCATCGTGATCGCCGACGGCGGCTACCGGGGCACCCGTCTGACCATCCCGCACTACCGCCGGCACGAGAATGAAGAACTGCCGAAGGCGTCCACCCCGCCATGCTCGGCATCGCACGCCTGTACAACCTCACCCTCACCGGATGACAGGCAAACGAGCAGGTCAGCCTGCATGCCTCAGATCAATTACGGGACAACCTCTAGGACGAACTCCGAGCGCCTCGGAGTGCTGATACGGCCTAAGTGGTCGAACGCTCGATTGCCCCGGGTCTCGGGGCAGGTGGGCAGCACGATGAAGGAACCGTCACCAAGCGACGCAAGCCGTCTTCAGCTCTATTCAGGTGAGGACCTCCCTAAGGGGTGCGATGTCGCAGGCAGCAGCTCTGCTGAGGGGTGCGCAGCCGCAGGTCACTGTCGTGCCACGGTGATCGGCGATCGGTGGGAGAGGGAAGTGATGCGGAACGTAGACGGGCAGGCCGCCAGCGGCGCGGCCGGGTCGGTGCCGGGGCGGCGCTGCCGGCGCTCGCAGCCGTGG
>NZ_BAAHCA010000009.1:0-35474 GCF_054776295.1 Streptomyces sparsus | reverse complement strand
GGGTGCGCCGCGTCAGGCGCGCACGGCGCCGGTCACGACCCAGCGCCCGGAGCGCACCCGCCACCACAGGGTCACCATGCGGCTCGCCATCATCAGGCCGGCGATCGTCCACCACAGCGCGGTCAGGCCGCCGCCGAGCGCTGGCACCGCCAGGGCCGCGGGGGCGAACACCAGCAGCACGGCCAGCATCGCCCAGGCCAGGTAGCGACCGTCACCCGCGCCCATCAGCACCCCGTCCAGTACGAAGACCACCCCGGCGACGGGTTGTGTGACGGCGACCACCAGCAGCGCGGCGAACAGCCGGTCGTGCACGGCCGGGTCACCGGTGAACAGGGGCAGGATCAGCGGCCGGGCGGCGAGCAGCCCCAGTCCGAGAACCACCCCGGCGGCGACACCCCACTGGACCATGCGCCGGCACGCGGCACGGGCTCCGGCCTCGTCGCCCGCGCCCAGGTAGCGGCCGATGATCGCCTGGCCGGCGATGGCGATGGCGTCCAGGGCGAACGCCAGCAGCGACCACAGCGTCAGCGTGATCTGGTGGGCCGCGATCTCCACGTCCCCCAGTCGGGCGGCGACCGCGGTGGCGATGAGCAGCACCGCGCGCAGTGACAGCGTCCGGATCAGCAGCGGGGCGCCCGCCTGGGCGCAGGCGCGGATCCGGGCCAGGTCCGGGCGCAGCAGCGCACCGTGCCGGCGGGCTCCGCGCACCACCACGACGAGGTAGACGGCCGCCATGCCGAGTTGGGCGATGACCGTGCCGAGCGCCGACCCTGCGATGCCGAGTCCGAGGCCGTAGACCAGCACCACGTTGAGCGCGGCGTTGGCGGTGAAGCCGGCGACCGCCACGTACAGGGGCGTCCTGGTGTCCTGGAGGCCGCGCAGCACGCCGGTGGCGGCCAGGACCATGAGCATGGCCGGTACGCCGAGTGCGCTGATGCGCAGGTAGGTGACCGCGTGCGGTGCGGCGGTGGCGGAAGCCCCGAAGGCGTCGACCAGGGCGGGCGCCACGGGCACCACGACGGCGACCACGAGCAGCCCCAGCAGCAGTGCCAGCCAGATGCCGTCCATGCCCTGGCGGATCGCGCCGGGCAGGTCACCGGCGCCGACCCGGCGGGCGACGGCGGCGGTGGTGGCGTAGGCGAGGAACACGAAGATGTTGACGCCGGTGGTCAGCAGCGCCGCCGCCACGCCCAGGCCGGCGAGCTGCGGGGTGCCGAGGTGTCCGACGATGGCGCTGTCCGCGAGCAGGAAGAGCGGTTCGGCGACCAGCGCGCCGAAGGCGGGCAGCGCGAGGGCGACGATCTCGCGGTCGTGCCGACGCGCCGAGCCGCGACGCGAGGTGACGGGTGCCGAAGCCATGGGAGTGATACAAACATCCACAGGTAAGAATCGCAAGTGGCTAGTGACTCTTACAGAGCGCTGTGCCGGAGCCGCCGGACGGGCCGTTTTGCCGAGAACTTGCCCGCCACGGCGATGTTTTTCTCCTGCACAGCCAGTGGATGAGATAAGCCCAGGTCAGCGCAGTCTTTCTGGGTGAGCCCACGCCTTCTCCACAGCACTGTCCCCCGACTCGTGCACAGGATCCAGCAGGTTCTCCACAGGATGTGGCCAGTCACCCACAGGGACCTGTGGATAACCAGATTGGCTGACGCCGCCGGGGGCCATACCGTGGTGCGGCGCCCGCCCCTCGTTTTCTTCGACTTCGCCGCGGAACCGACGCGCCGTAACCGGAGGCGGGCGCCCTTTTTGTCAGAGCCGTGCCGTAGGAAAGAGGCACTGCGCCACGCTACGGGAGGAGGAGGCGGGGTGACTCAGCCCGAGCATCTGGAGGACCCCTGGGCCGCGGAGGCCGCCGAACCTGGCGGTCGGCTCCCCGTCTCACGGCAGCGCCGCAGCAACGACCACGGCGGTGAGCAACACGAACGCGGCAGCGACGGTTTCGCGGGCAACGCCTTCGAGCGCGTCCCGCCGCAGGACCTCGACGCCGAGCAGTCCGTGCTGGGCGGCATGCTGCTGTCCAAGGACGCCATCGCCGACGTGGTGGAGGTCCTCCAGGGGCAGGACTTCTACCGTCCCGCCCACGAGACGATCTACCAGGCGATCCTCGACCTCTACGCGAAGGGCGAGCCGGCCGACCCGATCACCGTCTCCGCCGAACTCACCAGGCGCGGGGAGATCACCAAGGTCGGCGGCAACGGCTACCTGCACTCCCTGGTGCAGACGGTCCCCACCGCGGCCAACGCGGAGTACTACGCGGAGATCGTGCACGAGCGGGCGGTGCTGCGCAGGCTCGTCGAAGCCGGCACCCGCATCACCCAGATGGGGTACGCGGCGGACGGTGACGTCGACGAGATCGTCAACTCCGCGCAGGCGGAGATCTACGCCGTCACCGAGCAGCGCACCTCCGAGGACTACCTGCCGCTCGGCGACATCATGGAGGGCGCGCTCGACGAGATCGAGGCCATCGGCTCCCGCAGCGGGCAGATGTCCGGAGTGCCCACCGGCTTCACCGACCTCGACTCGCTGACCAACGGCCTGCACCCCGGTCAGATGATCGTCATCGCGGCCCGCCCCGCCATGGGCAAGTCCACCCTCGCGCTGGACTTCGCCCGGGCCTGCTCGATCCGCCACAAGATGCCCAGCGTCATCTTCTCCCTGGAGATGGGCCGCAACGAGATCGCCATGCGCCTGCTGTCGGCGGAGGCCCGCGTCGCCCTGCACCACATGCGGTCCGGCAGCATGACGGACGAGGACTGGAACCGGCTCGCCCGCCAGATGCCGCAGGTCACCGAGGCGCCGCTCTACATCGACGACTCCCCGAACCTCTCCATGATGGAGATCCGGGCGAAGTGCCGCCGCCTGAAGCAGCGCGCCGACCTGAAACTCGTGGTCATCGACTACCTCCAGCTGATGCAGTCGGGCGGCTCCCGACGTCCCGAGTCCCGCCAGCAGGAGGTCTCGGACATGTCCCGGAACCTGAAGCTGCTCGCCAAGGAGCTGGAGGTACCGGTGATCGCGCTGTCCCAGCTGAACCGCGGCCCGGAACAGCGCACCGACAAGAAGCCGATGGTCTCCGACCTCCGCGAGTCGGGCTCCATCGAGCAGGACGCCGACATGGTGATCCTGCTGCACCGCGAGGACGCCTACGAGAAGGAGTCCCCCCGGGCCGGCGAGGCCGACCTGATGGTGGCCAAGCACCGCAACGGCCCCACCGCCACCATCACCGTCGCCTTCCAGGGCCACTACTCCCGCTTCGTCGACATGGCCCAGACCTGAGCCGATCCCGGTGTGGCGCTGAACAAGAGGGGTTCCCGGCGCACAACCGTTGACGGGGTCGAGTACCGCTGGCGGATCCGCAGGAAGCCCTCCTACCTGCAGCGACTCTGCTGGACGCCGATGACCTGTGCGGTCGAAGCGGCCAGCGGCAGCCTTTCCGCGCTGTCCGAGTCAGCCGCATAGAGGCCCGCTCAGCGCCTCGTCTCGTACCTGGTCAGGACCACGCCGCCGGGGAACGTCCGCGTCTCCACCAGATCCAGGTTCACCCAGTTGTCCAGCGCGGTGAAGAACGGCGTGCCGCCGCCCACCAGAACGGGATGGGTGGCGATCACGTACTCGTCGATCAGCCCGGCGCGCATGGCCGCCCCGGCAAGCGTCGCGCCGCCGATGTTCATCGGGCCGCCGTCCTCGGCCTTGAGCCGGGTGATCTCGGCGATCGCGTCGCCGGTGACCAGGCGGGTGTTCCAGTCGACCTTGTCGATCGTCGAGGAGAACACCACCTTCGGCGTGTCCCGCCAGTTCCGCGCGAACTCGATCTCCGCCGGAGTGGCGTTGGGCTGCTGGTCACCGGTCGGCCAGTAGGAGCTCATCGTCTCCCACAGCTTGCGCCCGTACAGCGTCAGGCCACTCGCCTGCTCGTGGTCGAGCCACCACTGGAACAGCTCGTGGCTCGGCGGTCCGCTCCAGTCGATGTCGTCGCCGGCCGCGGTGATGTAGCCGTCCAGGGTCAGGTTCATGCCGTAGATCAGTTTCCGCATGGTTCGGCCTTCCGTCCGTGGGTGTCCGGTGTATGGACCAGCGTGGCGCGGCAAACTCATCGGTGCACGCTCTGGGCTCGCCGGTAGTCCTCGTGCTCGGGGCTCAGCGTCGTGTCGGAAACTCAGACCAGTAGCCACGCGGTGGCCGAACGGCCCTCGATCTGAGACGTCCAGATTTCCTGGTCGGAGGGTCCAACCGTTTGGTGTTCAGGTCGCGAACGGGGCCCTCCATGGCCAGTGCCCCGGCAGCCGGGTTCGCGCGGAAGGCTCCGGGCCGGGTTCGCACGTGGACGGTCACGAGGTCACTGTCAGCGTGCGTCGTGATGGTGGTGAAGTCGTCGAAGACCGAGCGTGGTGGGCCGCATCGGCCACAGCGCCCCAGCCATCAGGCGATCTCCGCCTGTCAGTGAAGAGACTTCACCATCACCCGTTCCCTGATCCCATCGTCGGACAGTGGCTCTCCGAGCTGTCCGGAGAAGCCGAAGCCGTGGCGCTGATACAGCGTGACGGCAGGCTCGTTGCCCGGGACGACAGCCAGCCTCAGCGTGGAGACGCCCGAACGGCGCGCCCCCGCCTCGACTTCCGCGACCAGGAGGTCCCCTACACCGCAGCCCCGGGCATCAGGGCTGACCCATACCGACCTCAGCTCGCAGACGTCGTCGTCCACGGGAAGCCCACTGGCCATTCCCACCGCCTGCCCGTCCAGAAACGCGACGATGTTGTGAGCTCCGGGCATGGTCAGACGCGCGCGCCACCGCTCCTCCCCACCGTGGTGCCAGTCCTCGCGTCGTGACCTGAAGGAGCGGGGGGCCTCAGCCAACGCAGTGAGACGAACATCCCGCCACAACGGCCAGTCGTCAGTCGTGAGAACCCGTAGGCGCACCATGCGGGCGAGTCTGCCGCGCTGTCCATGGAACGGTCCAACCTCGCTCGCTGAGGAGATGACACGATCCTGAGGCACCAGCCAGCGACATGAACCGAGGCAACCAGAAGAACCGCAGGTCACATAGCTACTACCTGACGGCGAAGCCGACACCCGGAAGACCAAGCGACCGCACCGGGAACAGCGGGCACGTCCGGGACGGTTGCATCGATCCAGGGGCCGGCGCCGCACGGGCGGGGAACACGGAGGGCCACCAGGTCCTCCGCCTCACCGGGCCCGGGTTTGGGCCCCAGTGCTCGCGGTACGCCCACCGCGCTCTCGGAACAAGACGTATCTCCGCAGGAGGACTGCTGCATGACCGACCGACCCTTGACGCTCATGGCGGTACACGCCCACCCCGACGACGAGGCCACCGGAACCGGAGGGGTCCTCGCGCGGTACGCGGCGGAAGGCATCCGAACGGTTCTCGTGACGTGTACCGACGGCGGTTGCGGTGACGGACCGGGGGGCGTCAAGCCGGGCGATCCCGGGCACGATCCGGCAGCGGTCGCCTTGATGCGCCGTCAGGAACTCGAGGCGAGCTGTGACGTGCTCAAGGTCAGCGATCTGGAGACGCTGGACTATGCCGACTCCGGAATGGCGGGCTGGCCGAGCAACGACGCCCCCGGGTCCTTCTGGCAGACCCCCGTGCAGAAAGGCGCAGCCCGACTCGCGGAACTCATGCGGCACTACCGGCCTGATGTGGTCGTCACCTACGACGAGAACGGCTTCTACGGCCACCCCGACCACATCCAGGCCCACCGCATCACGATGGCGGCGCTGGAGATGACCGAGCTCGAACCCAAGGTGTACTGGACCACGATGCCCCGCTCGGGGATGCAGCGGTTCGGTGAGATCATGCGTGAGTTCCATGAGGACATGCCGGAGCCGGACCCTGCCGAGGCCGCCGCGATGGCCGAGATCGGCCTTCCGGACGAGCAGGTCACCACGTGGGTGGACACCACCGCGTTCAGCGGCCAGAAGTTCGACGCGTTGGCCGCGCACGCCAGTCAGGGCGAGAACATCTTCTTCCTCAGGATGGGCAAGGAGAGGTTCGGCGAGTTGATGGGCATGGAGACCTTCCTACGTGTCCAGGACACCACCGGCGCAGCCATACCCGAGAGCGATCTCTTCGCCGGACTGCGCTGATCCGCTTCTCCGACCGGCCGACGAAGGACATCGACCGCGCGGCGGGAGCGCGTCGAACACACCCGACGTCCCTTCCTCGTGGGTTCCGCTTCGGCAGCCCGCGTCCGAACCTCGCCGGTGGCGTCGACGTTTGCCGCCCTCCCGACCCGACGCCGCGCTCGTCCCCGCACCACCCGGCAAGCGCGCAGGTGGGAGACCTGCGAGGTGCCGGGTCGGAAAGGGCGCGGCAGCCAGATCACCGGCTCGACGGTCTACTCCGACCAGGACAGACCGTCGAGGAAGCGACACGAAGCAGGCCCCGACGTCCGACACGTCCTGGGGCAACGGAAGAAGCAGCAGGTCAGGAGGGCAGTTTCCGACACGGCCCGCAGGAGCCCGCAACGGACCGCCGTGCCACGAGCCATTCCCGACGGAGATCCCGCGGCGCTGTCTGTCCCGTCTACCGAAGGCCGCGCGGTGTCGCTGAGTCACCGCTACGGTGGTTCGATGGCGTCGATCAAGAAGTTCCAGGTCACCTTCGACTGTGCAGAGCCCGAACGCGTCGCTCGTTTCTGGTGCGAGGTGCTGGGATACGTCGTCCCGCCCCCGCCGGAGGGGTTCGACACGTGGGACCACTTCAATCGCTCGCTGCCGCCTGAGCGCCAGGATGCGGCGTTCGCCTGCGTTGATCCCTCGGGTGTGGGCCCGCGGCTGTTCTTCCAGCGCGTGCCCGAGGGCAAGGCCGTCAAGAACCGGCTGCACCTCGACGTGCGGGTCGGCACCGGGCTCGTGGGCGAGGAGCGCCTCGCCGCGCTCGAGGCCGAGTGCGCGCGACTGGTCCCGCTCGGCGCGGTACGCGTACGGCTGCTGCTCGCCGATGGCGTCAACGAGTCGTGCCTCGTGATGCAGGACATCGAGGGCAACGAGTTCTGCCTCGACTGACGGGCCGGGAGCCTGTCCTCAACTCCGGCGAACGACACGGCGTGGGCTCGCCTGAGCGCTGTTCAGATCGACTACGCGGCAGAGGCCACGAGCTGCGGGGGCCCGCGGTTCGGGTGGGTCTCGCTTCCCGTGTCCAGCCCAGGAAGGGATCGCGCGATGTCCAGCAACCGTCTCGTGCGCATCCACAGCGCCGAGTTCAAGGCCATGGCCGAGAGGGTCCTGCGGGTCACCGAGCTCACCTCCCGCCTGAACGTCCTGCCTTTCGAGGACGAAGCGGGCAAGGCGGCACTGTTCGAGCAGATCCTCGGCCGGACGCTGTCGAAGGGGGTCACGGTCTATCCGCCCTTCTACACGGACCATGGTCTTCGCCTGGACCTCGCGGAGCGCGTGTTCATCAACCAGAACTGCACGTTCCTGGACTACGCCGGCATCCGGCTCGGCGAGCGCGTGATGGTCGGCCCCAGGGCCACGTTCATCACCGTCGGTCACCCGGTCGATCCCGAGGAGCGACGGGGGTGGCTGAGCGGTGGACCCATCGATGTGGCGGAGAACGTGTGGATCGGCGCCGGCGCCATGATTCTGCCCGGTGTCAGCATCGGCCGGGATGCAGTGGTCGCCGCCGGCGCGGTCGTGACCGAGGACGTTCCGCCGGCAACCCTCGTGACCGGCAGCAAGGCAACCGTGCAGCGTCAGTGGTGACGGCCCTGAGTCCCGTCGCGCTGGAGGCCTCGCGTTCCCACTCGTTCTCATTCGTGCTGCCGCACCCTCCCGTGGTGCTTTGGTCGGCTGACCACCCTCACTCCGGTGCCGGTCAGGGCTGTCGCGGCTCAAAAACCCGTACCGGTGCCGTGGGTCGCACTCCTATAGTCATGCGAGTTCATGGAGGAGGCGGGGACAGTGAAGCTTGCTGAGGCACTGGCGGAACGTGCGGAAGCGACGCGCCGTGTGGAACAGCTGCGAGCGCGCGTCGTCAGCAGTGCGCGGTACCAGGAGGGGGAGACCCCCGCCGAGGACGCAGCGCACCTGCTGGCCGAGGCCGGCGAGGTGCTGGACACTCTGGAAACGTTGATACGGCGGATCAACCGGACCAATGCCACCGTGGAGATGGGTCCGGACGGCACGCTCACCGACGCCCTCGCACGCCGGGACGTCCTGCGGTTGCGTCACTCCGTGATCACCTCGGCGGCGGACGCCGCAGCGGGGAAGGGCGAGCGGGGCTACGGCCGACAGCTTCGGTCCGAACTGATGATGCTTTCCGCGCTTCCGGTCGCGGAACTGCGCGGTAAGGCGGACGTGCTGGCCCGGGAGATCCGCGAGATCGATGTGCGGATCCAGCGTACGAACTGGGAGGTCGAGTTGCTGGACTGAGCAGTCCGGCAAGCTGGGACGATGTGGAGCAGGTAGCAGCCTCGGAGGCGTGCACACACCGAGGGTTGGCGGTATTCCAACCCCTCCTGGCGCGTGAAGGGCAACGCGGGGGTTCAACTCCCCATCAACAGTGCAGCTCAGCACCGCGCACAGGTGACAGTGCACATCGCACAGCACATCACCGCGTGCAGATCCGAGGCGGCGAGGGCGGGTTCGGGGCTTTCCACATCGCAGCACCACAGCGCCGCCGGTGCCAGCACCACCTGCAACCATCCGTGCCGCTTCGCCGCGCCACCCCGTGCCGTCGTTGCCCTGTCCCCGCTCCCGCGGGCCCTGCGGTCAGCGCACGGCGCGTAGGGCGCGGGCGAGGGTGGCGACGCCCGTCTCGATGTCCGCGGGCGCGGTGGCGGCGTAGCCGAGGACCAGGCCGGGCTGTCCGGGGTGCCGGCTGTGCCAGGAGAGCGGTTGGGTCTTGACGCCGCGGGTGAGCGCCTCCGCCGCCAGGTCGGTGTCGGCGAAGCCGGCGTCGTCGAAGGTGGTCATCAGGTGCAGGCCGGCTGCGGCGCCGTGCACCCGGGCGGTGGGCAGGTGGGCGCGGAGTGCCTGGATCATCACGTCCCTGCGTCGGCGGTGGTGGCGGCGCAGGAGCCGGAGCAGGCGCTCCAGCTCACCGGACTCCATCAGCCGGGCGAGCACCAGTTGCGGCAGCACGGCGTTGCCCAGGTCGGCGCGGCGTTTGGCGTCCGTCAGCGCGTCCCGGTAGCGCGGTGGCGGCAGTACCCAGCCGATGCGGAGGGCGGGGGCGAGGATCTTGGAGACGCTTCCGGCGTAGCAGACGTGGTCGGCGAGCAGGGAGCGCAGTGCGGCGACCGGTGGGCGGTCGTAGCGGTGCTCGGCGTCGTAGTCGTCCTCGATGACGAGTCCGCCGCTGTCCGTCGCCCAGCGCATCAGCTCCCGGCGGCGTTCGCCGCCCAGCACGACGCCGGTCGGGAACTGGTGCGCGGGGGTCAGCAGCACGGCCGGTGCGCCGCAGGCGCGGAGCGCGTCGACGCGAACGCCTTCGGAGTCGACCGGTACGGGCAGGGTGCGCAGACGCCGGCCCAGGTGCTGCCGTGTGCCGAGGGAGCCGGGGTCCTCCACGGCGACCTCGGTGACGTGGTCGTCGCGCAGTACCTGTCCGAGCAGGGTGAGCGTCTGTGCGGTGCCGGAGACGATGAGGATCTCGTCGGGACGGGCGCTGACGCCCCGGTTGCGGCCGAGCCAGTGGGCGACGGCTCGTCGCAGCGCGGGCGCGCCGCACGGGTCGCCGTAGCCGAGGTCGGACGCGGGGAGGGTGCTGAAGAGGGAGCGTTCGGCGCGCAGCCAGGCGGCTCGGGGAAAGGCGGAGAGGTCGGGCAGACCGGGGGAGAGATCGATGCGGGCGGGCACCGACCGGTACTTCTCGAAGATGTCGACACCGGGGGCCTCGGCGAACAGCGCGTGGGGCGACAGCGCGGACGAAGCGGATGGCTGGTTCTGCCCGTGCGGTCCCCGCGACGCGGGCGGTTCCGGCGGCCCTGACCGTCCCCGCGACGCGGGCGCCCCCGCGCCGTGCGGCCGAGGTCCGGCGGGTGCCCGGGTGGGGGAGGCGACGACGATCGTGCCGTTGCGGCCCTGCCCGGCGACATGGCCGTCCTCGCTGAGCCGCTGGTAGGCCTCGGTGACCGTGCCCCGGGAGACCCGCAGTTCACCGGCCAGGACCCGGGTGGGCGGCAGCCGGCTGCCCACGGGCAGGCTGCCGTCGGAGATCGCCGCGCGGAGTCGTCCGGCGAGCCACTCGGCCCGTCCGCGCACGGGGGCGTCGGCGATGTCCAGTTGCAGGAAGTCCGAACCACCGGTTCTGGTCCAGCCCGCTGGTCTCTCGTTGGACCTGTTCACCGGACCATGGTCGCAACAGGGTGGACGTATGGACACAGCAACCAGGACACCGGACCGGTCGCCGGTCGGATACGTGCACGGGTACTCGGAGCGGGAGAGCAGAAGGCTGACCGATCAGGCGGACACGTTGGCGGCCCTGCTGCACGCCGGGACGTCGTTCCCGCCGGGCAGCAGGGTGCTGGAGGCCGGCTGCGGCGTCGGTGCGCAGACGGTGCACCTCGCCAGGGCCGGGGACGGGGTCCGCATCGTCGCGGTGGACCGCTCGGCCGCCTCTCTCGCGGAGGCGCGTGACCAGGTGACGGCCCAGGTGCCCGGGGCGGAGGTGGAGTGGTACCGGGCGGACCTCTTCGACCTGCCGTTTCCCGACGCGGAGTTCGACCACGTCTTCGTGTGCTTCGTGCTGGAGCACCTGCCCGCGCCGGAGAGGGCCCTGGCGGCGCTGCGGCGCGTGCTGCGGCCGGGCGGAACGCTCAGCGTGATCGAGGGTGACCACGGTTCGGCGTTCTTCCACCCCGACAGCGCGGACGCGCGGGCGGTCATCGACTGCCAGATCCGGTTGCAGGCCGCCGCGGGCGGCAACGCGCTGATCGGCCGGCAACTGGAACCGCTCCTGACCGGCGCCGGCTACCACGGGGTGACAGTGGAGCCCCGCACCGTGTACACCGACCGGGCCCGGCCCGCGTTGGTCTCCGGTTTCACCCGCAACACGTTCGTCGCGCTCTTCGAGGCGGCCCGTACCGAGGCGCTGGCCCACGGTCTGATCTCCACGGAGGCCTGGGATCGCGGCATCGCCGACCTCCGCAGGGCGGCGGAAGACGGCGGCACCTTGCACTACTCCTTCTTCAAGGCCGTCGCCACGAACCCGGGCCCAGCGCCCGAGCCCGAACCGCGGACGTGCACCAGGTCGTGAACCACTCCGTGCACCCGGACGTGCACCGTGCCGTGAGCCGCGCGCCTGCCGAGGCGACCGCCCGCACGCGCCCCGCGCGAGACCCCCGGGGCGGCTCCGCGGCCTCGGCGCGGCCGATGCCCGCTGGTCCCGCACGCGCGGGCCTCCTTGCACCCGCTCGTGGGGTGCCGTAAGGCAGGATGAGCGCCATGACCAGCCTGCGTGACGACAACCCCGTACGGCCGACTGTTGAGGACGGCGTCGCCGCGGCCGGCAGTGCGTTCCTCGGTGGCCCGGTGGGCAGACGTGCCCGGCTCGGGACGAGTTGGTGGACGCCGGTCCGCGTCGTCGCGCTGATCGCGCTGGGCATGTTCGCGCTCGGCATGGTGCAGAAGCTGCCCTGCTACAACGGAGGCTGGTTCTTCGGGCAGGGCAGCCAGTACGTGCACGCCTGCTACTCCGACATTCCGCACCTCTACACCGGGCGCGGGTTCGCCGACGGCATGATCCCCTACTTCGACCGGATCAGTGAGCAGTCCGGCGGTATGGAGTTCCTCGAATACCCGGTGCTGACAGGTCTGTTCATGCAGGTCGCGGCCTGGTTGACGCCGGGTTTCGAGGACATGGTCCAGGAGCAGCAGTTCTACTGGCTGGTCAACGCGGGCATGCTGATGGCGTGCGCGGCAGTGATCGCGGTGTGCGTCGCCCGCACCCACCGGCGGCGCCCGTGGGACGCACTGCTGGTCGCCCTGGCGCCGGCCTTCGCCCTGACCGCCACCATCAACTGGGACCTGCTCGCGGTGGCCCTCACCGCCGCCGCGATGCTGATGTGGTCGCGGAGCCGGCCGCTGGCCTTCGGCGTGCTGCTCGGGCTGGCCACCGCGGCGAAGCTCTACCCGGTGCTGCTGCTCGGCCCGCTGTTCGTGCTGTGCTGGCGTGCCGGCCGCTGGCGGGCGTTCCGGTCGGCTCTCGGAGGCACGGCGGCCGCCTGGCTGGCGGTGAACCTGCCGGTGATGTTCTTCGCTCCGGAGGGCTGGGCGAAGTTCTACTCCTTCAGCCAGGAACGACCGGTGGACTTCGGCTCGATCTGGCTGATCATCTCCCAGCGCACCGGCAATCCGCTGGACAACGCCAACACCTACGCCACCTTGCTGATGCTGCTCGGATGTGCCGCCATCGGCGCGCTGGCGCTGTGTGCCCGGCACCGGCCCCGGTTCGCGCAGTTGGCCTTCCTGGTGGTGGCGCTGTTCATCCTCACCAACAAGGTCTACTCACCGCAGTACGTGCTCTGGCTCATTCCGCTCGCCGCCCTGGCTCGGCCGAGGTGGCGGGACTTCCTGGTCTGGCAGGCCTGCGAGGTGGTCTACTTCCTGGGCATCTGGCTCTACCTGGCCTACACGACCGGGGGCGACAACAACCAGGGTCTGCCGCAGGAGGGTTACCAACTGACCATCGCCGCCCATCTGCTCGGCACGCTCTACCTCTGCTTCATGGTGGTACGGGACGCCCTGCGGCCCGACCATGACCCGGTGCGGCAGGACGGTTCGGACGATCCGAGCGGCGGTGTCCTGGACCGCAGTCCCGACGCGTTCGTGGTGGGCTACGCGGTGCACGGCGACTGGCGATCCGCCGACAAGCGCGAAGACGGGCCCGTGCGCTGGGGAAGCTCCGTAGACTGACCGCCGATGTTTCACGTGAAACACGACCAGGAAGCGTGAGGTTCCCTCCCCATGACCGTGGCACCCGCCGGCCTGATCCAGGACGGGCGGGTGCTTCTGCGGTTCGGCGACTTCCGGCGGCTGCTCGCCGTCCGCCTGGTGTCGCAGCTCGCTGACGGCGTCTACCAGGTGGCCCTGGCCACCTATGTGGTCTTCTCGCCGGAGCGGGAGACCTCTCCGGAGGCCATCGCGGCGGCCATGGCCGTGCTGCTGCTTCCCTACTCCGTGCTGGGCCCCTTCGCCGGTGTACTGCTGGACCGCTGGAGACGGCGCCAGGTGCTGTTCTTCGGCAATCTCCTGCGGGCCGGGCTGGCGCTGGGCACCGCGGTACTGATCCTGGCAGCCGTGCCCACGTGGCTCTTCTATCTCTCCGCGTTGTCGGTCACCGCGGTGAACCGGTTCGTCCTGGCCGGGCTCTCGGCGGCGCTGCCCAGGGTGGTGGACGGCGAGCGCCTGGTGATGGCCAACTCGGTCTCCCCCACGGCGGGCACTCTGGCCGCCACCGCGGGTGGAGCGATCGCCCTCGGGCTGCGTCTGGTGGTACCGGAGGGGCCGAGCGCGGACACCGTCGTGGTGGTCAGCGCGGCCGGTGTCTACCTGCTCGCTGCCATGACGGCGTTGCGCATGCCGAAGGACCTGCTCGGTCCGGAACCCGGCTTCGTGCAACAACGGGTGCTGGCGGCGGTGGCCGGCACCGTGCGGGGTCTGGTGGAGGGGTTGCGGCACCTCGGCCGGCGGCCCGTAGCGGCCAAGTCCCTTGCCGCCATGGGCCTGATGCGCTTCTGCTACGGGGCGCTCACCGTGATGGTGCTGATGCTGTACCGCTACGCCTGGGGAGACGACGTCTCCGAGAGCATGGCGATGCTCGGCCTCGCCGTCGGCATATCGGGGCTCGGGTTCTTCACCGCCGCGGTCCTCACTCCCTGGGCGGCCCGGCGGTTCGGCAGGCTTGGCTGGATCGCGCTGTGCGCGGCACTCGCTGCCGTGCTCGTCCCCCTGCTCGGGCTGACGTTCCGGCCGGGGCCGGTTCTCGCTGCGGCCTTCGTGCTGGGTCTGACCACCCAGGGCGCGAAGATCGCCACGGACACCGTGGTGCAGGCCACCGTGGACGACGCCTTCCGGGGACGCGTCTTCGCTCTCTACGACATGTTGTTCAACGTGGCTTTTGTCGGAGCTGCCGCGGTGGCGGCGCTGATGCTGCCGCCGGACGGCAGGTCGGCCGTGCTGGTCGTCTCCGTGGCGGTGCTCTATGCGGTCATTGCCGCATCGGTCGCCACATTTCGCCGCGAGTGACTGTCACATGCTCGCCACATCCGTGCCACAACTTGGCTCTGACCAGCGAGTTGTCGGTCTTTATCGATAACTTACGGGGGCCGTCTCGAACACGGTGACGATCCAGGCATCCACCCAGGGGGAACCTCATGTCCACGCCGCCTCAGGACCCGAACGCTTTCGGCCAGCAGGGTCAGAACCCCTACGGTCAGCAGCAGCCGCAAGGGCAGAACCCTTTCGCCCAGCAGCCCCAGGGTCAGAACCCCTACGGCCAGCAGCCCGGTCAGCCGCAGTACGGCCAGCCCGGCATGCCCCCTCAGGGCGGCTACCCGGGTGCGCCGCAGCCCCAGCCCAGCGGCGGCAAGGCCAAGAAGCTGCTGCGCTTCGCCGTGCCGGCCGTCGTGCTGGCCGTCGTCGTCGGCGGGTACTTCTTCAACAAGACGGACGCGGAGAAGGTCAACGCCGGCGACTGCATCGCCGTCAAGGGCTTCACCGAGGTGGACGTCAAGCAGGTGGGGTGTGACAGCAGCGACGCCACGCACAAGGTGCTGAAGAAGGTCGAGGACGACACCTCGAACGCTGCCTGCGAGAACGTGCCCGGTGTCACTCAGCAGATCTACACCAAGGAGAGCAGCACGGACTTCTCCCTCTGCCTCGGACGGGTCTGACGGTCCACCTGCCTGCGGGCCGCTCGCGCAGCGGCCGGCCGCACCGGCCGCACGTCGCGGCAGGCACCGCGTGGGGGGCGGTGTTTCACGTGAAACACCGCCCCCCACCCGCGCGCCCGTCAGACAGCCCGGTCAAGCCGTCCCGTCAGGTCGGCCTCGTCCGTCCGCCCCACCGCAGCGATCAGCCCTGCTGCTGGGCCCACCACTCCTTGAGCGCTGCCTCGGCTGCCTCCCGGGTCATCGGTCCGTGCTCCAGACGCAGCTCCAGCAGGTACTGGTACGCCTGTCCGATCTGCGGGCCCGGGCCGACGTCGAGAACGGCCATGATCTCGTTGCCGTTGAGGTCCGGCCGGATCGCGTCCAGCTCCTCCTGCTCCTGCAACCGCGCGATGCGCTCCTCCAGGCCGTCGTAGGCCCGCGACAGCGCGGTCGCCTTGCGCTTGTTCCGCGTGGTGCAGTCCGAGCGGGTCAGCTTGTGCAGCCGGTCCAGCAGCGGCCCCGCATCACGCACGTAGCGGCGCACCGCGGAGTCGGTCCACTCGCCGGTGCCGTAACCGTGGAAGCGCAGGTGCAGTTCGACCAGCCGGGAGACGTCCCGCACCAGCTCGTTGGAGTACTTGAGCGCGGTCATCCGCTTCTTGGTCATCTTCGCCCCCACCACCTCGTGGTGGTGGAACGAGACCCGGCCGTCCTTCTCGAACCGCCGCGTCCTCGGCTTGCCGATGTCGTGCAGCAGCGCCGCCAGCCGCAACGTCAGGTCAGGGCCCTCGGTCTCCAGGTCGATCGCCTGCTCCAGCACCGTCAGCGAGTGCTCGTAGACGTCCTTGTGGCGGTGGTGCTCGTCCCGCTCCAGGCGCAGCGCCGGGATCTCCGGCACCACCCGCTCGGCGAGACCGGTGTCCACGAGGATGCGCAGCCCCTTGCGCGGGTTGTCCGAGAGCACCAGCTTGTTGAACTCGTCGCGGACCCGTTCGGCCGAGACGATCTCGATGCGCTCCGCCATGGACTTCATCGCGGCGAGCACCTGCTCGTCCACGTCGAAGTCGAGCTGCGCGGCGAACCGGGCCGCACGCATCATGCGCAGCGGGTCGTCGGAGAAGGACTCCTGCGGGGTGCCCGGCGTGCGCAGCACCCGGGAGGCGAGGTCCCGCAGCCCGTCGTGCGGATCGATGAACGTCTTCTCGGGCAGCGCCACCGCCATCGCGTTGACCGTGAAGTCGCGGCGGACGAGATCCTGCTCGATCGAGTCGCCGTAGGAGACCTCCGGCTTTCGCGACGTCCGGTCGTAGGCCTCGGAACGGTAGGTGGTGATCTCGATCTGGTAGTCCTGCACCTCACCGTCCGCGCCGCCGGCCTTGCGGCAGCCGACCGTGCCGAAGGCGATCCCGACGTCCCAGACCGCGTCGGCCCACGGGCGCACGATCGCCAGGACCTGCTCGGGCCGGGCGTCGGTGGTGAAGTCCAGGTCGTTGCCCAGCCGCCCCAGCAGCGCATCCCGTACCGAGCCGCCCACCAGGGCGAGCGTGAAGCCCGCCGCACGGAAGAGACGGGCGAGGTCGTCGGCGACCGGCGACACCCGGAGCAGTTCACTCACCGCCCGGCGCTGCACCGCGTTGAGCTCGGAGGACGACTGCTGGACGTGGCTGTCTGTGTTGGCGTTCGGCACAACAAGAGAGGGTACGTGCCGGCGCCCGGGCCGACGCACGGATATCCGTCCCCGGCTGCTGCACGGCCGGCACCGAGCTGTGGCGTACTCCGCGGCACCTCGGGCCTGCGCGAATCGTTAGCATCGTGGGTGCGGTACGACCACCACTGGGCGAGCGGAAGACAGGACGGGCGAGCGCGTGGCCGAAGCGGCAGAGAAGCAGGGCACTCCCGGAGTGTCCGCCCCCCGGCGGTGGCTGCGCGGCATCGCGGTCGCACTCGCTGTCGTTCCGCTGCTCACCGGCCTGAGCCAGACTGCCCCCGTCGCTCAGGCGGCAAACCTCGCCGAGTCGGCGAACACCGGCTCCCGCACGGCGGAGGTCTCACTCACCGGCCTCTCCCCGGCCGTCCCGAGCGAGGACGACACCCTGATCGTGGCCGGCACCGTCACCAACAAGGGACGCTCGGCCATCACGGACGCCGAGGTGGGCCTGAACACCGGCCCCCGGCTGATGACCCGCAGCTCCCTCCAGCAGGTGTCCTCGCGCAAGGGATACGCGCCGGAGCTGGACGGGACACGGGTCACCGGCAAGAACGGCAGCGTGGAACTCGCCGACATCGCCGCCGGAGCGACCCGCTCCTTCTCCTTGGCGGTGCCGGTGAAGCAGCTGCGCCTCGGCGACGACGGCGTCTACCAGCTGGCGGTCACCCTCACCGGGCAGACCCGGAGCGAGGCCTATCCGCACGTGCTCGGCATCCAGCGCACTCTCCTGCCCTGGCAGACCGAGCCGGCCGACAAGCGCACCCGGCTCACCTTCCTGTGGCCGCTGGTCTCCTCCTCGCACATGACCGCCCGCACCGAGTCCGACGAGCAGCGCACGCCGGTCTTCCAGCACGACCGCCTGGCGTCGGAGGTCGCCCCCGGCGGTCGGCTCCAGCAGCTGGTCGCCCTCGGCAGCGACCTGCCGGTGAGCTGGGTGATCGACGCCGACCTGCTCGCTTCCGTCGAGGCGATGACCAAGCCCTACAAGGTGCGCTCCGGGGACAGCCTGGTGCAGGGCCGCGGTCAGGCCGACGCCACGAAGTGGCTGAACGACCTCCAGCAGGCCACCGAGAACGCCGAGGTGATCGCCCTGCCCTTCGGTGACCCGGACCTGGCCTCGCTCGCCCACCGCGGCCGCACCGTCTCCGGCACGCTCAGCCACCTCGACCCCGCCACCGAGACGGCTCGCAGGACCGTGGAGACCGTGCTGCACGTCACGCCGGTCACCGACTTCGCCTGGCCCGTCGAAGGAGCCGTGGACCCGTCGATCGTCTCCGTCGCCACCTCCGCGGGCGCCCGCAAGGTGATCACCCGCAGCGACAGTCTGCGCGAGTCCAGGTCGCTGCCCTACACGCCGAACGCGGCCCGCCCCATCGGTGGCGGCGTCACCGCGGTGAACGCGGACGCCCGGCTGTCCACGCTCTTCGAGGGCGACCTCAGCCGCGCCGGGAACTCGGTGCTCGCGGTGCAGCAGTTCCTCGCCCATACCCAGTCCATCACCGAACAGGACCCCGGACGGCAGCGCAGCCTGCTCGTCGCCCCGCAGCGGCTGCCGAGCAGCAGCCAGGTCAGCACCATGGCCACCGCGCTGCGCACGCTGCGCGACGACGGGAGCTGGGCGGAGTTCACCGAACTCGGTGAGACCGCCAAGGCCAAACCCGATCCCCGCGCCAACCGCCAGGTGCCGGGTGCCGGTTCCTATCCCGACCGGCTGCGCAAGCAGGAGCTCAGCACCGAGGCGTTCGAGCAGATCCAGGCCACGCAGCGCACCCTGGACGGCTTCGCGGTGATCCTCAGCAACGACGACCGGGTGGTGACGACCTTCAGCAACGCCATCCGCCGTGCGCTGTCCACCTCCTGGCGCGGAGAGCCCGCCGAGGCGGCCCGGTACCGCGAGGACGTCCGCAGCTATCTGACCGACCTGACCCGGGAGGTGCGCCTGGTCCAGAAATCCCGCATGACGCTCTCCGGGCGCAGCGCGACGATCCCCGTCACCGTGCAGAACAACCTGATCCAGCCGGTTGACGGCCTGGTGCTGCGGCTGACGTCCGGTCGGCGGTTCGGTCTGGAGATCAGCGACGACACCAAGCCGGTGGTCATCGACGGCGGCCACAGCCAGTCGATCAAGTTCGACACCACCGCCAACGCCAACGGCCGCACCTTCGTCGAGGCGCAGCTCTACACCAAGGACAACGTTCCCTACGGTGACCCGATGACGTTCCAGGTCGACGTCACCGAGATCACCTCCACGGTGCTGCTGGTGATCGCCGGCGGTGTGCTGCTGGTGGTCCTGGCCGGCGTGCGCATGTACACCCAGCGCAAGCGCCGCGGCCCGCAGCCGGATCCGGACGCGCCCCTGGAACCGGAGACGGACCCGGACGCGCCGACGGAACGGGACGCGGACGCCGAGACGGGTCCCGACGCGGACCCCGGGGCCGCGGCGGACGGCCGCCCCGGGGACAACTCCCGGGACACCGGCTCCGAAAGCAAGGACTCCCCCGGTCCGGGTGAGAAAGTGGACTGTTGAGCGAGGTGTCGGGCCGAGAGCCGGCCGGGGACGATGAGGTGGGGTACTCAGTGAATGCGCCGTACGACCGCGAACGCAGCCAGGGACCGGATCCCTATGTGCAGGACGCGTACGCGAGCGATCCCTACCGGGACCGCGACCTGACCGCCCAGGACCCGGTGGGCGAGGCCCTGCGCGACCGTGCCCAGCATCCGCCGCCACCGCCACCGCCCGCCCCGGAGACCCTCTACCAGCAGCCGCCGCCTCCTCGGCCCGCCCCCGACCCGCAGCGCTGGGCCCCCCCTCCCGCGCCCGAGCCGGACGGCCCCTCACGGCGTCTGCCGTTCGGTGACGACGCCGCGACCACGCAGTTCACCGGCATCGACGAGCTGATCACCCGGGCGCCGGACGACGACCGGGACGGTCCGGTGCCCCGCACCCGCCCGGAGGACGCCTTCGCGCACCTCTACCGCGACCAGCAGATCCACCCCCAGCAGGCCCAGCCTTCCCAGCAGGCCCACCAGGCCCACCAGGCCCGACGTCCCCAGCACCCCCACCACCCGCAGCAGCCTCCCCAGGCCGCCCAGCACCCCGCTGCACCGCCTCCGCCGCCCACCATGCACCCGGAGCAGGCCGTGGCCGCGGAGGCCCCCAGAACGGCGCCCCAGGCCGCTCCGCCGGACAAGCCCAGGGGAGGCGGCGGCATTCTCCGGTCCAGCGCCATCATGGCCGCCGGCACCCTGGTCTCCCGCCTCACCGGCTTCGTGCGCACCCTGGTCATCACCGCCGCGCTCGGCGCGGCGCTGCTGGGCGACTCCTACACCGTCGCCTACACGCTGCCGACCATGATCTACATGCTGTCGATCGGCGGCGGCCTCAACTCGGTGTTCGTGCCGCAGCTCGTGCGGGCCATGAAGAACGACGCGGACGGCGGCGTCGCCTACGCCAACCGCCTGCTGACCCTGGTGATGGTCATCCTGGGCGCCCTGGTCGCGCTGAGCGTCCTCGTCGCGCCACTGCTCGTGAAGATGCTGTCGGTGGAGATCGCGAACAACCCGGACGCGAACAACGTCGCGGTCACCTTCGCCCGCTACTGCCTGCCCACCATCTTCTTCATGGGCGTGCACGTGGTGATGGGTCAGATCCTCAACGCCCGCGGCCGGTTCGGCGCCATGATGTGGACGCCCGTCCTCAACAACCTCGTCATCATCTTCACGTTCGGCGCGTTCCTGTGGGTCTACGGTGTCCACCGCAACTCCCAGCTGGGCGTGGACACCATCACCCCGGAGGGTGTGCGGCTGCTCGGCATCGGCACCCTGCTCGGCCTGGTCGTGCAGTCCCTGGCGATGATCCCGTACCTGAAGGCCGCCGGGTTCAGCTTCCGCCCGCGCTTCGACTGGAAGGGCCACGGCCTCGGCAAGGCCGCCAAGCTCGCCAAGTGGACCATCCTCTTCGTGCTCGCCAACCAGGCCGGCCTGATCGTGGTCACCCAGCTCGCCACCGCCGCAGGCGCCGCCTCAGCCGCCGACGGCAACGCGGGCGCCGGCATCCTCGGTTACAACAACGCCCTGCTCATCTGGCAGATGCCGCAGGCCATCATCACCGTCTCGGTGATGGCCGCCCTGCTGCCCCGGCTGTCCCGTTCCGCCCACGACGGCGACCTCAGCGCCGTCCGCGACGACCTCTCCCACGGATTGCGCACCTCGGCCGTCGCCATCGTGCCCATCGCCTTCGCGTTCCTGGCCCTCGGCGTGCCGATGTGCCTGGTGCTGTACGCCTCCGCAGGGCCCGTCCCGGCCAGTTCCATGGGCTACATCCTGATGGCCTTCGGCCTCGGGCTGATCCCCTACTCCGTCCAGTACGTGGTGCTGCGCGCCTTCTACGCCTACGAGGACACGCGCACGCCGTTCTACAACACCGTTCTGGTCGCCGCGGGCAACGCGACCGGCGCCGTCCTGTGCTTCCTGCTGCTGCCCAGCCGCTGGGCCGTCGCTGGAATGGCCGCGTCGTACGGACTCGCCTACGCCTTCGGTGTCGGTATCGCCTGGAAGCGCCTCAGCGCCAAGCTGGGCGGGGACTTGGACGGCGCCCGGATCGCCCGCACCTACGCCCGGCTGACGCTCGCCAGCCTGCCCGCCGCAGCGCTCGCGGGCGCCGCGGCATACGCTGCCGTACAGACGCTGGGCAACGGTCTCGTCGGTGGCGCCGTCGGCGTGGTCGCCGGTTCGCTCTTGATGGGAGTGGTGTTCGTGCTCGCCGCCAAACGGCTGCGAATCCAGGAACTGACCGCCATGGTGGGCATGGTCCGAGCCAAACTCGGCCGCTGATACAACCAACGGCCGCCGCTGTGTGTCGTGCACAGTGGCGGCCAGCGGGCACAATTGGCCTTGGCTGTGGTCGAGGACGTTCATCGACCGGCCATGACGGATTGGGGAGGCAGGAGCGACGGTGGCGGAACGAAGCACGGCTGCCGTCGATGTGGCGAACACGAGCGGCACGGACAACGGCGACACCAAGCCGCTGACCGCCCGCACGGACGACGCCACGTCCGACGGCGCGGCACCCCGACACGACAGCACCGCGCCCGAACTCCACAGCGGCCACAGACTCGCCCGCAGGTACCGCCTCGAGGAGTGCGTCACCCGCCTGGACGGCTTCAGCAGTTGGCGCGCGATGGACGAGAAGCTGCGCCGCGCGGTCGGCGTGCACCTGCTGCTCGCCTCGCGCTCCTGGGCCCGCCCGGTGGTCGCCGCCGCCTGGCCCGCCGCGCTGCTCGGTGACCCGCGCTTCGTCCAGGTCCTCGACGCCGTCGAGGAGGACGACCTCGTCTACGTCGTGCACGAGTGGCTGCCGGACGCCGTCCCGCTCACCCGGCTGTTCGCGGCCGGCCCGCTGGAACCGCACGAGGCCTATCACCTCGTCAGCCAGCTCTCGCAGGCGATGGCCGCCGCACACCGCGAGGGCCTGGCACATCTGCGGCTCACTCCGGGGGCCGTGCTGCGCACCGGCACCGGTCAGTACCGCATCCGCGGCCTCGCGGTGAACGCCGCGCTGCGCGGCATCAGGTCCGACACCCCGCAGCGCGCCGACACCGAGGCGGTGGGCGCCCTGCTGTACGCGGCCCTCACCCAGCGGTGGCCCTACGAGGAGGACGCCTACGGGCTCACCGGTGTCGCCGGGCTGTCGGGCGGCACCCTGATGCCCCCCGACCAGGTGCGTGCCGGCGTGCACCGCGGTCTGTCCGAGCTGGCCATGCGGGCGCTCGTCAACGACGGCGCCACCGCGTCCAGCGAGGAGCAGCCCTGCGCGACGCCCGAGGAACTGGTCAAGGTCGTCGCGGCCATGCCCCGCATCAAGCCGCCCGAGCCGGCGTTCACCCAGCCGCCCCCGTACCGGCGCACCACCTACCAGCAGGGCAGCTACGGCCCGGAGACAGCCAGGGGCGGGCCCAGCCCGGCTCCCCCTGTGACCGCCGACGTGCCGCCCGCCCTGCCGGGCCGCACCGGGAAGGTGCTCAAGTGGGGAGTCTCGGCGCTGCTCATCACGGCACTGGGGCTGGGCAGTTGGCAGATCGCGGACGCGCTGATGAACGGCGGTTCCGAGTCGACGCCCCCCGCCGGCACGGCGGGTTCCGACGACACCACCAAGACCGTGGCCGACCCGAAGCCGCTGAAGATCAGCGACGCCCGGGAGTTCTTCCCGGACGGGAGGCCGCAGAACGCCGATCAGGCGTCGGCCACCCACGACGGTGATCCCGACACCTTCTGGCGCACCAAGAGCTACAGGGAGGGGCCCGCCCTCGCCCCCTACAAGGACGGCGTGGGGATCGTCTACGACCTCGGTTCGGTCAAGAACGTCTCCGCCGCTGCTCTGAAACTGCGGAACGCGGGCGAGCACACCAGCGTCTCCCTGTACGCGGCGCGGTCGTTCTCCTCGTCGGCGTCGCTGGACTCGCTGCGGAAGGTCAGCTCCGCCAAGACCAGCAGCACCGAGGCGGAGCTGACGATGGACAAGCCGATCAAGACGCGCTATCTGGTGGTCTGGTTCACCGCTGTGCCCTACTCCTCGGCTGACGGGTACAGCGGACCGGGCTACCGTCAGGCGTTGTCCGACGTGTCGTTCACCGGCTGAGTCGAATCGAGCCGGCCGAGGAGGAGGGGCAGCGAACGTGACCCGCGACGACTCTTCTCCTCCGCACAGCCCCGGCCCGGTCCGGGGCTCCACCGGCTCACCCCGCCCCGCGTCCCCGCCCGACTCACGTCGCCCGTCGGACGAGGTACGGGTGAGCGACGCGGACCTGCTCGCCCAGCACGTCGCGGGTGACCCCGATGCCTTCGCCGAGATCGTCCGTCGGCACCGGGACCGACTCTGGGCGGTGGCACTGCGGACCCTCTCCAACCGGGAGGAAGCAGCCGACGCCGTGCAGGACGCGCTGGTGTCCGCCTTCCGTGCGGCGCACACCTTCCGCGGCCAGTCCGCCGTCACCACCTGGCTGCACCGCATCACGGTGAACGCCTGCCTGGACCGTGCCAGGAAGATCGCCTCGCGCCGCACCTCCCTCACCGACGACTCCGAACGGCTGGAGCAACTTCTCGAACCGGAGGAGTCGGCCGCCGCGCCGGCTGAGCGCCAGGACGTGCACCGGCAGCTCGTCGAGGCCCTCGACGAACTGCCCGTCGAGCAGCGTGCCGCCCTGGTCCTGGTCGACATGCAGGGCTATCCGGTCGCCGAGGCCGCCCGCATCCTCGACGTGCCCACCGGCACGGTGAAGAGCCGCTGCGCCCGGGGGAGAGCCCGTCTGCTGCCACTGCTGGGCCATCTGCGACCGGAGGGTAGCTCCGGCAAGGAGAGGGGAAGGAACCGGACGCAGGGGACATCCGTCCCACCGCCGAAAGGTGTTGAAGGAACCGGAGCCGTGAAGGGCGGAGGTGGACCCACATGACCGCGTCTTTCGCGATGTTCGGCACCGACGACCACCCGGAGGTCGCCGAGATCTCCGCACTGTCCGAGGGTCTGCTGTCCCCGGACCGCTCAGCCACCGTGCGCAGTCATCTGTCCGACTGCTCCCTGTGCGAGGACGTACGCAGCTCCCTCGAGGAGATCCGCAGCGCCCTGGGCACCCTGCCGGGCCCGACGCGGATGCCCGAGGACATCACCGGGCGCATCGACGCGGCGCTCGCCGCCGAAGCGCTACTGGACGCCACCGCGCCGGACTCCGTCACGCCGCGTACCGCGCCGGCAGGTGCCGCCCGGGTCACTACCGGTTCCAGCACCGGAGCCACCTCCGGAGCCCGTCGTGTTTCACGTGAAACCGAGGACGTCGGGACCGACCGTGTTTCACGTGAAACACGACGTCCGGCCTCCACCAGCCCGTCAGCGGGGGCCGGCCCCGGTCGATCGCAGCGCCGTCCCTCCCGGCGGCGACGCGCCGCCCTGCTCGCCGTCGCCGGTACCGTCGCGGCGTTCTCGCTCGGTGCACTCTTCCTGCCCGGGCTGCTGTCGTCCGACCGCGGGTCAGAGGAGCAGGCCTCCGACCCCGGTCGGTCCGTCGCGGAGTCCTCCGACGGACTCTCCGCCGCCCAGCTGGAGAAGCAGGTCCACGCACTGCTGGCCCAGTCCACGGAGGACGGCACCGAGGGGGCGCTGCCGCAACCGAAAGAGGCACCCGAGGTGGGCGCCCAGACCGAGACCACCTCACCGCTCCGCGGCGAGGGCGGGACAGCCGGCGTGCCGTACTGCGTACGCGAGGGCGTCGACCGCGACGAGCCGCCGCTGGCCGCTCGGGCACAGACGTACGACGACACAGCCGCCTACCTCCTGGTGCTGCCGCACCCCGGGGACGCAGGTCGGGTGGACGCCTACGTGGTCGAGGCCACCTGCGTCTCCGAGGCACCGAACGAGCCCGGAAGGGTCCTCAGCACGGAAACGTTCGACCGCCCCTGAGCGCCTGCGGCACAGGACCGAAAACCCGGGCGGCACTCAGCCCTTCGTCCGTCGGTGTGCACACCGACATAGCGGGAATGCCTGCCCCTTAGGATCCGTTGGAGGGGGTGAAGGCCCCACAGACCCGTTACCCGTCGGCAGAGAAGGAAGACACCCGTGAGCGATGTCCGTAACGTGATCATTATCGGTTCGGGGCCTGCGGGATACACCGCGGCCCTGTACACCGCGCGGGCTTCGTTGGCGCCGCTGGTGTTCGAGGGCTCGGTGACGGCCGGCGGTGCCCTGATGAACACCACCGAGGTGGAGAACTTCCCCGGCTTCCAGGACGGCATCATGGGCCCGGAGCTCATGGACCAGATGCGGTCGCAGGCCGAGCGCTTCGGCGCTGAGCTGATCCCGGACGACGTGGCCGCGGTGGACCTCAGCGGTGACATCAAGACCGTCACCGACTCCGCCGGTACGGTGCATCGGGCCCGCTCCGTGATCGTGGCCACCGGTTCGCAGCACCGCAAGCTGGACCTTCCCGACGAGGACGCCCTGTCCGGACGCGGAGTGTCCTACTGCGCCACCTGCGACGGGTTCTTCTTCCGCGAGCACGACATCGCCGTCGTCGGCGGCGGTGACACCGCCATGGAGGAAGCCACCTTCCTGTCGCGCTTCGCCCGCTCGGTGACGATCGTGCACCGCCGCGACACGCTGCGCGCCTCCAAGACGATGCAGGACCGGGCCTTCGCGGACCCGAAGATCAAGTTTGCCTGGAACAGCGAGGTCGCTTCTCTGCACCAGAACGAGGGCAAGCTCTCCAGCCTCACGCTGCGCGACACCACCACGGGGGACACCAGCGAGCTGCCCGTCACGGGCCTGTTCGTCGCCGTCGGACACGACCCACGGACCGAGCTGTTCAAGGACGTGCTCGAACTGGACAAGGACGGCTACCTGAAGGTGGAGGCACCCTCCACGCGCACCAGCCTGCCCGGCGTGTTCGCCGCGGGCGACGTGGTGGACCACACCTACCGCCAGGCCATCACCGCAGCCGGCACCGGCTGTGCCGCGGCGCTGGACGCGGAGCGGTATCTCGCCGCGCTGACGTCCGACTCCGCGGAGCACACCCCCGAGCCCGAGAAGACCGAGGCCGCCGCCACCGTCTGACGGTCGCCCCACACCCGCACCACACAGAGGAGACATCATGGCCACCGTGACCGCGACCGACTCCGACTTCGACGAGGTCGTTCTCAAGAGCGACAAGCCCGTCCTGGTCGACTTCTGGGCGGCCTGGTGCGGCCCGTGCCGTCAGATCGCCCCCTCCCTGGAGGCGATCTCCGACGAGCAGGCCGACAAGCTCACCATCGTCAAGCTGAACATCGACGAGAACCCGGCCACCGCCGCCAAGTACGGCATCATGTCGATCCCGACGATGAACGTCTACTCCGGTGGAGAGGTCGTCAAGACGATCGTCGGCGCCAAGCCGAAGGCCGCGATCGAGAAGGACCTCGCCGAGTTCATCGGCTGATCCGCTCTCCACGTTTCGCGTGAAACGGGCCGCACCCCTGTTGAGGGGTGCGGCCCGTTTCACGTGAAACCTCAGCAGCCCCACTCGCCCGAGGACGCCGCAAGCGCTACCCGCCCCGCGCACTCCAGACGACGGAACGACTCGGCGACGCGGCAACGCGGCAACACGGCAACGCGGCGAATCAGGCAGCTTGGCGACGCGGGCAGCTCGGTGAATCAGCGACGCGCCGTCTACAGCGGGCGAAGCACCGGATCCTTGTGCACAGCGCCCAGCAACTGGTCGAGCGCACGCTCGACGTCCATCTTCCAGGAGACCGTCGAGCGCAGTTCCAGCCTCAGCCGCGGATAGCGCGGATGCGGCCGTACCGTCTTGAAGCCGACGCTCCGCAGGTACTCCGCGGGCAGCACGCAGGAAGGCTCCTGCCAGCGCGCGTCGGCGAAGGCCTCGATCGCTTTACATCCTCGCCTCAGCAGATCCTTCGCCACCGTCTGGACCAGGACACGTCCCAGGCCCTGCCCCTGGTAGGCAGGCAGCAGCCGGGCCGTCATCAGCTGGACGGCGTCGGGGGAGACCGGGCTGGTGGGGAAGGAACCGGCCCGCGGCACGTAGGCGGGCGGCGCGTAGAGCACGAAGCCCGCCGCCACCTCGTCCACATAGGCGACGCGTCCGCAGGAGCCCCATTCGAGCAGGACGGCCGAGATCCAGGCCTCCTTCTCCAGCTCCGGACGGCCGGCCTGCACGGCCGCTCTACCACTCACCGGGTCCAGTTCCCAGAACACACAACCGTGGCACGCGCTCGGCAGGTCCGACAGATTGTCCAGTGTGAGCGGTACAAGCTGACGCCCCATGGATCCATCGTATCCACGGGGCGTCGGCTCACGGGGGATGCGGAGAACTACTCGCCGTCCTCTTCCGCGTCCTGCTCGTCGGAGGCCTTGTCCAGCACCCGGCCCTCGCCGGGAGCCAACTGGCCGAGGATGCGCTCAAGATCCTCTATCGAGGCGAACTCCACGACGATCTTCCCCTTCTTCTGCCCCAGGTCCACCTTGACCCGGGTCTCGAAGCGGTCCGAAAGCCGGCCAGCCAACTGGTCCAGGGCAGGGGAGACCCGCTTGCCCGCTCGTGGGCCCTTGGCCTTCGCCGCACTGGGGCGGCTGGATCCCAGCAGGGTGACGATCTCCTCGACAGCACGCACCGACAGTCCCTCGGCCACGATGCGGTGCGCCAGGCGGTCCTGTTCCTGGGAGTCGTCCACGGAGAGCAGGGCCCGGGCGTGACCTGCCGACAGCACTCCGGCCGCGACACGACGCTGCACGGACGGGGAGAGCCGCAGCAGGCGCAGGGTGTTCGACACCTGGGGGCGTGAGCGGCCGATGCGATCGGCCAACTGGTCATGCGTGCAGTCGAAGTCCTTCAGCAACTGGTCGTAGGCGGCGGCCTCTTCCAGCGGGTTGAGCTGAGCGCGGTGCAGGTTCTCCAGCAGCGCGTCCAGCAGCAGCTTGTCGTCGTCGGTGGCGCGGATGATCGCCGGGATCTTCTCCAGCCCGGCTTCCCGACAGGCCCGCCAGCGACGCTCACCCATGATGAGTTCGTAGTCGTCGGTGGCGAGTTGCCGCACCACGACCGGCTGCAGCAGGCCCACCTCTTTGATGGAGACGACCAGTTCGGCGAGCGCGTCCTCGTCGAACACCTCGCGCGGCTGCCGCGAGTTCGGCGAGATCGCGTTGATGTCGATCTCTGCGAAGTGGGCCCCGGCCGCTTCACCCGAGGCCGGGGGCACCTCCTCGTCGACCAGCGCGGTGCCGGCCCGGGAGTCGCTCTCCTGCCAGCCGCTGTCCGGTAGGGCGGTGACCTTGGCAGCGGCCACTCCGCGGTCCGGGGGCAGTACCGGCACCGCGGTCGGGGAGGTGACCCCGTTCGCTCCGACCGTCGGCATGGCGTCCTCGTCCGCAGCTCTCGGCGCGGCCGGAATCAGGGCGCCCAAGCCGCGGCCCAGTCCCCTACGTCGTTCGGTCACTGCGTACCCTCCACCAAGCTGTGCTGATCCTGTTGTACGCCGGCGCCCCGCAGGGCGATCTCCCGCGCCGCCTCCAGGTAGGAGAGCGCTCCGCTGGAGCCGGGGTCATAAGTGAGAACCGTCTGGCCGTAGCTGGGGGCCTCGGAGATGCGCACGGACCTCGGAATGTTGGTACGCAGCACCTCTCTGCCGAAGTGAGTGCGTACCTCCTCTGCGACCTGCGAAGCGAGCCGGGTGCGGCCGTCGTACATGGTCAGCAGAATCGTCGAGACGTGGAGCTCGGGGTTGAGATGCCCCTTCACCAGGTCCACGTTGCGCAGGAGCTGGCCCAGCCCTTCCAGCGCGTAGTACTCGCACTGGATCGGGATGACCACCTCGGCTCCGGCCACCAGGGCGTTCACCGTGAGCAGGCCGAGCGACGGCGGGCAGTCGATCAGGACGTAGTCCAGCGGCTGCTCGTAGGCGAGCAGGGCGCGCTGGAGACGCGACTCGCGGGCCACCAGTGACACCAGCTCGATCTCGGCACCGGCAAGATCGATAGTGGCCGGGGCACAGAACATGCCCTCCACATCGGGCACCGGCTGCACGACCTCGGAGAGCGGCCTGCTGTCCACCAGCACGTCATAGATCGAGGGGATGTCGGAGTGGTGGTCGATGCCCAGCGCGGTGGACGCGTTGCCCTGCGGGTCCAGGTCGATCACCAGCACCCGGGCACCGTGCAGGGCCAGAGACGCGGCCAGGTTGACGGTGGTGGTGGTCTTCCCCACCCCGCCCTTCTGGTTGGCGACCACCATGACGCGGGTCTGAGGCGGGCGCGGCAGGCCTTCACCGGCTCGGTTCATCGCCTCGACCGCCTGCTGGGCGGCACGACCGATCGGGGTGTCGTCCATCGGTGGCGGGGTCTCACGCGTTTCACGTGAAACATCCACCGCTTCAGAACGGGGACCGGGGACCGGATCGGCCATCGGTCCTGCGATGTTGGCATCGGACCGCAACGGTTCACTCTCCTCGAAAGGCACGTGCGCAGACTCAAAGCCTGCCATGCTTTCCGGGCCATGAACCACTGAGCCCCGCTCCCCTGTGGACAAATCCTCGGTTGTGGACAAGTCGGGGGTACGGGGCAGTCGATTTTTCCGCGGTTCGGCATCCTCGCGGCGCTTACGGTCGCGCGGCGCGGCAGCCGAACGGCCGCGGCTGATGATTCCATGCAGCAGAGAGCGACGTTTCACGTGAAACACGATGCACCCGCCCCTGGCGGGTGCCGTGACGACACTCCGATATGCGCAGCTTTGACGTTTTTATGGAGTAAGCACCGCTGGCTTATGGAGAGAGCGCCGTCGGCCGGACCGGCCGACGAGTAGGACAACCACCCGTCGGCCGAGTCACGCTATCGACGCCGCCGGGCCGAGCGACCCGCACGCGCGGCCTTGGCCCGCTTCGCGGCGAAGCGCACTCCGCCGGGGCTCTCCCCGACCTCGGCACGGACGATGGTGGACGGCGGGTCCACCACGCCTTCGCCCGCCTGCACGACCGAGGCGTCCAGCACACCCAGCTTCTGCAGCGCGGAGCGGGAGGCCTGGAGTTCCTCAGCGGCCGTGTCGCCCTTGAGGGCGAGCATCTGACCGTAGGGACGCAGCAGCGGCACCCCCCAGCCGGCCAGCCGGTCCAGCGGCGCGACGGCTCGGGCCGTCACCACGTGCACGGGCGTGAGTGTGCCCAGCACCTCTTCGGCCCGGCCCCTGACCACCGTGACGTGGTCCAGGCCGAGCAGTTCCACGACCTCTTGGAGAAAGGTCGTCCGCCGCAGCAGCGGCTCCAGCAGAGTGATCCGGAGGTCGGGCCTGACGAGCGCCAGCGGAATCCCCGGCAGGCCGGCCCCGGAACCGACGTCGCAGACGGTGACGCCAGCGGGAACCACCTCGGAGAGCACCGCGCAGTTCAGCAGGTGGCGCCCCCAGAGGCGGGGGACCTCACGCGGACCGATCAGGCCGCGCTTCACCCCGGCGTCGGCCAGGAGCTCGGCGTAGCGGACCGCGTCGGAAAGGCGGTCGCCGAAGACCTCCTCCGCCGCCTCGGGCGGCGGAGGGAGGTGCTGGGGGTCAGGTGCGCCGAGGTCCGCTGTCACGGAAGGACAACCACGCAGCGCTGCGGTTCCTCGCCCTCGGACTCGCTGCGCAGGCCGGCCGCCGCGACGGCGTCGTGCACGACCTTGCGCTCGAAGGGCGTCATCGGCTGCAGCTTGATCCGCTCGCCGCTCTCCTTGGCGTCCTCGCAGGCCTTGGTGCCCAGCTTGGTCAGCTCCTCGCGCTTGCGCGCGCGGAAGCCGGCGATGTCCAGCATGAGGCGGCTGCGGTCACCGGTCTCCCGGTGCACCGCGAGGCGGGTCAGCTCCTGGAGGGCTTCGAGCACCTCGCCGTCCCTGCCGACCAGCTTCTGCAGATCCCTGCCGCTGGAGTCGCTGATGATCGAGACCGCGGCCCGGTCCGCCTCGACGTCCATGTCGATGTCACCGTCGAGGTCCGCGATGTCGAGCAGGCCTTCGAGGTAGTCGGCTGCGATCTCGCCTTCCTGCTCGAGGTGGCTCAGCGAGTCGGTGCCCTCAGCGGCTTCGGTGGTGTCCGTCACTGAAAGGACTCCTTCTACTTCTTGGTCTTCGCGGACTGCGGCTTCTTCTTGCCCTGCGGAGTCTTGCTCATGTTGGGCTTGCTCTGCTGGGGCTTGGCGGGGCTCTGCGGCGACTTCTTCTCTGCCGCGGGCGGGTTGGCGGCAGCCGCCTGGCGCTTCGACTTGGTCTGCCGCTTGGGCTGCGCCCGCTTGGCACGGGCCTCCTCGACGGCCTTCTGCGCCTCGACCTCGGCCGGGTCCTCCTTGAGCTTGCCCTTGGCCCGCAGCTTCTCCTGCCGCTGCTTGTAGGCGAGGGAGCCCGGCGTCGGGTTGCGCTTGATGATGTACATCTGCTGGCCGAGCGTCCACACGTTGGTGGTCAGCCAGTAGACGAGCACACCGACGGGGAAGTTGATGCCGAACACGGCGAACATGATCGGGAAGACGTACATCAGCAGCTTCTGCTGCTGCATGAACGGCGTCTTGACCGTGAGGTCGACGTTCTTCGTCATGAGCTGGCGCTGCGTGTAGAACTGCGACAGCGACATCATCACGATCATGATGACCGTGACGACGCGGACGTCCATGAGGCTGGCGTTGGCGAGCGACGCGATCTTGTCCGCACCGTCCATGAACTTCGCGGCGATCGGGGCACCGAAGACCTGGGCGTTCCGGGCGCTCTCCACCATCTCGGCGTCCAGCACACCGACCGGCTTGTCCTGCGCGATCTTGTTGAGCACCTGGAAGAGCGCGATGAAGAAGGGCGACTGCGCGAGGATCGGCAGGCAGCTGGAGAGCGGGTTGGTGCCCGTCTCCTTGTACAGCTTCATCATCTCTTCGGACTGGCGCTGCTTGTCGCTCTTGTAGCGCTCCTGGATGGCCTTCATCCGCGGCTGGAGCGCCTGCATGTTCCGGGTCGCCTTGATCTGCTTCACGAAGAGCGGGATCAGGCAGATCCGGATCACGACCACCAGGAACACGATGGACAGACCCCAGGCCCAGCCGCTGTCCTCGTCGAAGACGAGGCTCAGCAGAGAGTGGAACTGGACGATGATCCAGGAAACAGCGATATAGAGAGGACCGAGGATCGTGTCCACGAATCAGGCTCCTTGGGCGTTGGACTGGGTCCGATGCTGCTGCCAGCGGCCGCGCAGCCGCTGATGCCAGACCGGGTGCTTCCGGGCAGGAACGTGGTCGACGCCGCCGGGCGACCACGGGTTGCAGCGCAGGATGCGCCACGCGGTAAGCGCCGTCCCCTTCACCGCTCCGTGTCGGTTGACGGCCTCGTACCCGTAGTGCGAGCACGACGGGTAGTACCGGCACACCGGCCCGAGCATCGGGCTGACGGTCCACTGGTACAGCTTGATCAACCACAGCAACGGGTACTTCACGACGGCGGCCCTCCAAGAAGCCGCTGCAACGCGGCGTCGAGATCACGGGCCAACTCGTGGTGGTCCGCCTCCGCCGCGCCGGGTAGCGCTCGTACGACAACCAGGCTACCGGCGTGCAGCAACATCAGTCGGTCCCGTATCAGATGGCGCAGGCGTCGCTTCACCCTGTTACGGACGACGGCGTTGCCGACGGCCTTGCTCACGACGAAACCCGCACGCGGCGGGGGAGCTTCCTCCCCCGCCGGGTGCGGGTCCGTTCGCTGGCTCAGATGCACGACGAGGCGCGGGCGACCGGCCCTGCGTCCTCGGCGTACCGCGTCCGCGAAGTCCTCGCGCCGCCTCAGCCGGTGCTCGGTAGGCAGCACGTCATGGACCTGCGGCTCGTTCTCAGGCCGACAGGCGGGAGCGACCCTTGCCGCGGCGGGTCGCCAGGATCGCGCGACCGGCACGGGTCCGCATACGCAGCCGGAAGCCGTGGGTCTTCGCGCGACGACGGTTGTTCGGCTGGAAGGTGCGCTTGCTCACTCGGGGGCTCCAGAGGTCATCTGTGTCTCGGCGAGGCTCTCGACAAGACAGGTGTGGGGCGCCGACTGGCTGTCACCGTGCGCCCGCGAGAGGCTCGCAACGCCCGATTGCACCGCTTTCCCGACCCTTGCGGATCTTGCCCATCGGAGGCAGGCGGCAGCAGCCATCGACAACTCGACCTCGTTACGGTACGCGCGGCCGAGCCGTCCGGTCAAACCGGACCGATCCGGTGGCCGACCACGGCTTCGGGGGACTCGGTACCGCTGATCGGGTCGCCTCTGGACGGGCCGGCGCGTTCACCATGGCACATTTGTGCACACCCTGTGGACAACAACTTGAGGTGGCTGGCTCGCGACGACTACCGTGAGCGAACTTCGATTCCTTCCCGGGCGTCCCGAGAACCACACTTTCGTGAAAAGTGTCCCCCCAGCGAGTGAGAGAGCGTGCCCTGTGGCTGACGTACCTGCTGATCTTGCCGCAGTGTGGCCACGGGTGCTGGAGCAACTGCTCACCGAAGGTCAGGGAATCGAGCCGAAGGACCAGCGCTGGCTCCGGGACTGCCAGCCGCTCGTACTCGTCTCGGGCACCGCCCTGCTGGGCGTGCCCAACGAGTACGCCAAGGGCGTGTTGGAGGGCCGGCTCGCCCCCATGATCAGCGACGCGCTCAGCCGGGAGTGCCAGCAGCCGATCAGGTTGGCGGTCACCGTCACCGGTCCGGCACCCGACCAGCAGCCGGCCCCCGCGCCGGCCCCCGCCCCCTCCTCCGAGCAGCCGCCGCCCCAGCACTCCCCGCCCCGCCCGCAGGCGCACCGCTACGACGACCCGCGTTTCGACGATCCGCGGTACGACGAGCAGCCCAGGTACGACGAGCAGTCGCGCTACGAGGACCAGCGGGAGCTGCCGACGGCGCGTCCCGCGTACCCCGACTACTCGCATCCGCCGCAGCAGCACCGCATGCGCCGCCCGCACCAGCCCGGCGGCTGGCCGCGTCCGGACGGCGACGGTTGGCAGTCGCAGCGCGACCCCTATCCCTCACAGCCCGGTGGTTACGAGGGCTTCGACAAGTACGAGGCGTACGAGCAGCGTCCGCAGCCCGGCTACGAGCAGCACCAGCGCCAGCAGAACCCGCCGCCGTCCCGGTTCGACGAGCCGATGGCGCTGCCGGCGCCCAGCGGTGCCCCGGGGCCGCTCGCCGCGCAGCCGGCGCCGGCCACCGGCCCCGGTGAGCCGACCGCGCGGCTGAACCCGAAGTACCTCTTCGACACCTTCGTCATCGGCGCCTCGAACCGCTTCGCGCACGCCGCCGCGGTGGCGGTGGCCGAGGCTCCGGCCAAGGCGTACAACCCGCTGTTCATCTACGGCGAGTCCGGGCTGGGCAAGACGCACCTGCTGCACGCGATCGGGCACTACGCGCGCAGCCTCTACCCGGGCACCCGGGTCCGGTACGTCAGCTCGGAGGAGTTCACCAACGAGTTCATCAACTCCATCCGCGACGGCAAGGCGGACGCGTTCCGCCGCCGCTACCGCGACATGGACATCCTGCTGGTCGACGACATCCAGTTCCTCGCGAGCAAGGAGTCGACGCAGGAGGAGTTCTTCCACACCTTCAACACCCTGCACAACGCCAACAAGCAGATCGTGCTGTCCAGCGACCGGCCGCCCAAGCAGCTGGTCACCCTCGAGGACCGGCTGCGCAACCGCTTCGAGTGGGGTCTGATCACCGACGTCCAGCCGCCGGAGCTGGAGACCCGGATCGCGATCCTGCGCAAGAAGGCGGTCCAGGAGCAGCTCAACGCGCCGCCCGAGGTGCTCGAGTTCATCGCCTCCCGCATCTCGCGCAACATCCGCGAGCTGGAGGGGGCGCTGATCCGGGTCACCGCGTTCGCCAGCCTGAACCGGCAGCCCGTCGACCTGGGGCTGACCGAGATCGTGCTCAAGGACCTCATCCCCGGTGGTGAGGACGCCACCCCGGAGATCACCGCTCCGGCGATCATGGCGGCGACCGCGGACTACTTCGGGCTGACCGTGGACGACCTGTGCGGCTCCTCGCGCAGCCGGGTGCTGGTCACCGCGCGGCAGATCGCCATGTACCTGTGCCGGGAGCTGACGGACCTGTCGCTGCCGAAGATCGGCGGCCAGTTCGGCGGCCGCGACCACACGACCGTGATGCACGCGGACCGCAAGATCCGTGCGCTGATGGCCGAGCGGCGGTCCATCTACAACCAGGTCACCGAGCTCACCAACCGCATCAAGAACGGCTGACCGAACGGCCCTCCCCGGCCTCCCCGCGCCCTGAGCGCCCCCCGCACCCCGAGCGCCCCGCGCCGTGCCTGTGCCGTACCTGTGCCGTGCCTGTGCCGCCCGGGGATGCCCCCACGTCCTCGTCCGCGCACCCGCTCCGCCCTGCCCCGTGGCTCCGGCGCCTGTCCCCAG
>NZ_BAAHCA010000008.1:0-35981 GCF_054776295.1 Streptomyces sparsus | reverse complement strand
CCGTGCCGTCGACCTCGCCGAGGTGGCCGGCCAGCACACCGCCCGCCGCGCGCTCGAGGTCGCCGCGGCAGGCCGGCACCACATCTTCTTCTCCGGCGCCACCGGCTCCGGCAAGACCACCCTGTCCGAACGGCTGCCCGGCCTGCTGCCGCCGCTCACCGCCACCGAGTCCCTGGAAGCCACCGCGGTCCACTCGGTGGCCGGCGTACTGCCTCCCGGAGGACCCCTGGTCTCCAGGCCTCCGTACTGCGCACCGCACCACTCGGCGAGCATGGCCTCCCTGATCGGCGGCGGCACGGGGCTGCCCAGGCCGGGCGCGGTGTCCCTGGCCCATCACGGTGTCCTCTTTCTCGACGAAGCAGCCGAGTGCAGCTCCCGGGTCCTCGACGCGCTGCGCCAGCCCCTGGAGTCGGGCCAGGTGGTGGTGGCCCGGGCGCAGGGCGTGATGAGGATGCCTGCCCGCATCCTCCTGGTACTCGCTGCCAACCCGTGTCCGTGCGGGCGACACGGCACGCTGGGCGGCGGCTGCGAGTGCCGTCCGTCGGCCGTGCGGCGCTATCGCGCACGGCTCTCCGGGCCGCTTCTCGACCGGGTCGACCTGCGCGTCACCGTGGAACCGGTCGCCCGGGCCGAACTGCTGGCAGCCAGCCGGCCGGCCGAGTCCACCGCGACGGTCGCGGAACGGGTGCGTGCCGCCAGGGAGCGGTCCGCCGCCCGCTACGACGGCACCCCCTGGCGCACCAACAGCGAAGTGCCCGGCCATGAACTACGCACCCGGTGGCCGGTCGCTCCCGGTGCGCTGGCCGGCGCGGAGGCCGACATGGAACGCGGCCTGCTGACGGCCCGCGGACTGGACCGCGTCCTCCGTGTCGCCTGGACGGTCGCCGACCTGGCCGGCCGTGACCGGCCGGTCACCGAGGACGTCGAGTGGGCGCTCCAACTGCGTACCGGCATCAGCCGCGGCGCGACGGGCGCCGCAGCGCGCGGAGCGGTCGGATGAGGCCCGCGGAGGAGGTGCGTCTTGCCCGGGCCGCGCTCTGCCGGGTCGGTGAGCCCGGCGAGACCGTGGTGGGGAAGTGGCTCGCCGCGCACGGCCCGGTGGAGACCTTGGCGGCGCTCCGCGAAGGGGGTCCGCTCCCAGGCGTGAGCGCGGAGCGCCTGGCCGGATTGCGCGCCCGAGCCCGTACCGCCTGTCCAGAGGCGGACCTGGCGACGCTGGCCGCCTGCAGCGGCCGGTTCCTCGTTCCCGGTGACCAGGAGTGGCCCGGCCAGCTCGACGATCTCGGCGATGCCCGGCCGGTGGGGCTCTGGGTGCGCGGCCCGACCTCCCTGCGGTTGTGCGCGTTGCGGTCGGTGGCCCTGGTCGGGGCGAGGGCCTGCACCGAGTACGGCACGCACGTCGCCTCGGTGCTCGGTTCGGAGCTGGCCGAACGCGGCTGGTGCGTGGTGTCCGGCGCCGCCTACGGGGTTGATGCAGCCGCCCACCGAGGGGCCCTCGCCGTGGACGGCGCGACGGTCGCCGTACTGGCGTGCGGGGTGGACCGCGCCTATCCACCCGGCAACCAGGAACTCGTCGCCCGGATCGCCGAGCAGGGGGTGCTCGTCGCGGAGCTGCCGCCCGGCGCCCACCCCACCCGCAGCCGCTTCGTGTTGCGGAACCGGGTCATCAGCGGTTCTATGGGGGAGGTGCCTGTTGCGCAGAGCGAAATGGCGATTTTGTGCAGCTCAGTGCAGTTCTCGTCGAGACTATCGAGTGCAACAGGTGTGGTGCAATCGCTGAATAGGGTGATGCGACCTGGCAGCGTGGCGAACCAAGGAGGTCGTTGTGGGGCTGGTACTCGACGAGCCCCGCGTGCCTGGTATGCGGCAGTCGTCACTGGCCCTGGCGCGTAGCGTTCAGTTGGCCTTGAATCGCCTTGCCAGTAGATATGGGGACGGCTCGTTGTCTTCCCTGTCAAGTCAGTGTGTTCAGGTTGACCCCTCGCCCTCCAGTTACCTCTGATTCGGTTGTTCAGGACGGTGTGAATACTCGACCGTGGATCATGGATGACGACTTGGGCCGCTGCTGCCCGGTCCGACGGATCCCCTGAGGCATGGCGACACCCCGGCCTCCGGACCACGTAGCGGCGAGTGAGAGCGTGATCGACTCTCTTACCCCGGATACGCCTGGGCTGGGGTCGGGGCCCAGGCGTACCTTTCGTTCGTCTACTGATGCTGGACCCACCACACGATGCCCGCAGCGAGTGCTGAGCCCAGTGCCCAGCACGTGCCGCGGACCAGGCTAAAGAGCGCGGCGCGGCCCAGCTTGCGGGCGATGGGCATGTTCATGTTCATGCGTTCCTCTCCTCGGTGGTCGCCGACCGGTGGGGCCGGACATGGATGACCGTGCCGCGTAGGGGTGGCGGCTGTCCGAAAGGGCGGGCAAGGCGGGAGAAATGCCTCTACGCTCCTGGTCATCGGCGTGCCCGCCGACCCCGACGCGGGCAGCGGAGGGCCGGCGGGCACATGGGAAAGGTGGCTCGGGTGGGGGAAGCGTCCAAGGCCCGTGAGCTGTACGACGCGCTGCGAGCCCTGGAGGACAAGGCCCGAGCCGGGTACGGCAGGAAGGCCGGGCATGCGTATTCGCGTCGGGCTCTCGCCAAGGCGGTCGACGGCCGAGACTCGTCGCTCGACCGGCGCTTGTCCGTTTGGCTGCACGGCGACTGGACCAAGGCGAAGACCCCGAAACTGAGCAGCAGCGAGCAGATGATCGCCGTCGTCCGGCAGTGGAGCACGTGGGCGGATGAACGGTATGACGAGGGCTGGTGGCGCACGCTCCTGGACCAAGCCCAGCCCCCCCGCTTGCCCCACCCGTCCGCGAGGGCGCGAGAGCGGGGGGACGAGAGCTACGCCGCGTGGATCGAGGACCACATCCTGTCGGCGCAGCTGGTGGACAGGGAGGACGAGCTTCAGGAATTGGCCGAGTTCTGCTCCGGCCCGGATCTCCCCGGCGTGCCCTCGTACAGGTGGTGGCAGGCGCCTCCCTGGGCGGGCAAGTCCGCCTTGCTCGCTGACTTCGCGCTCCGGCACCGGCCGGACACCGTGGAGGTCGTGTCCTGTTTCATCACCGATCGCCTGGGCCGCAACGACCAGTCGGTATTCCTCGAGACGGTGATGCGGCAACTGGCGCTGATCGCCCAGCGGGAGGTCGGAGCAGCGGGAAGCCGTCCCGAGGACTTGCCCGGACTGTGCCGGGCCGCGGCGGAGGCGTGCCAGAACCGGGGGCGGCGCCTGGTTCTGATCGTGGACGGCCTGGACGAGGACAAGGGAGCCGCATCCGGCGGGCCGAGCATTGCCGCGCTGCTGCCGAGGGTCCCGCCGGCCGGGATGCGGATGGTGGTCACGAGCCGGCCCAGTCCTCCCGTTCCGGACGACGTTCGAGACGATCACCCCCTCCGTGCCCAGGACGTCATCCGCACGCTCGCCCCGTGGTCTCACGCCACGGGCATCAGCGTCCTGGCACGGCATGAGCTACGGCGGCTGCTGGACGACGAGGAAGTCGGGGTCCCGCTGCTCGGATTGCTGGTGGCGGCCCGCGGTGGTCTGACGGCCGCCGACCTGGCCCGGCTCGTCGGGGTACGCCCGCACCGGGTGGACCGACTCCTGCGGGGGATCACCGGCCGCAGCTTCGTACCGGGAAGCCACGGCCAGGTCCTAGTGCCCGACTCTCACGCCACCCCGCACGTCCACGCGCTGGGCCACGAGGAGCTTCGTCAGGAAGCCCTGGTCGCCTTGGGCAGTGTGACTGAGTTCGAGAGGCAGCTGCACGAGTGGGCGGATGGCTATCGCGACCAAGAATGGCCCTCGGAGACCCCGTCCTACCTGCTATACGACTACCCGCACATGCTGCACAGCGCCGGCGATCTGAAGCGGCTGACCGACATCGCCCTCGACCCGCATCGTCAACGAGCCCTGATCGAGCGCGCCTCACTGGACACCGCATTCACCCACATCGAACTGACCGCCCAGCTGCTGCGCCGCCAATGCCCCGAGGATTTGGTGGAGTTGACGGGGCTCGCGGCATCCTCGGCCGTCCTCGCCGAGCGAGCCAGAGCCCTGCCAGCCGAAGTCCCAGTGACGTTCGCCCGGCTGGGACATGCTCGGCGGGCCATGGATCTCGCTCTCGTCACCCCGTTCCCGGCGGAGAAGGCTGTCGTTCTGGCGAGGGTGGCCCGTGTGCTGGTCAGAGTCGGGGACCGGCTCGCCGCCGAGGCGGCGTCCGAGGCCGCACGATGGGCTGAGCGGGCTTGTCGGGAATGCGCACCGCCGAGCGGGGATGAGCAGGAGGCGGAGGAGGCCACCGGGGAGGCGGCCGTGGCGCTGATGGCCGTCGGCGAGCTGCGCCGGGGCCGAGAACTGCTCGGCCGGCTCGGGGCATCGGCGGATGCCGGCGACGAGGCGGGGGCCACTGTGGTGGCTCGGGCCGCCTTCGCCGCCCGTTCCCACGACCCTGCGCTGGCCGAGGAGTTGCTCGACCAGGCCGAGCGGTATGCCGAGGAGCTGGCGGCCGCCTCACCGGCCGATCCGAGCGCGCCGGTCGCGGCGTGGGCTGCTGTCGCCGCGGCCGCCGAGGGCCCGCGAGCCAACCGGATGTACGAGCGGATCAGTCAGTACGCCCGAGCGTTCCCGTCTCGGCTCACAGCCTGTGCCGTCGACGCCTCCGCAGCCTCGGCCCTGGCGACCGTCCGTCCGGAACAGGCGAACATACTGGCTGACCGGGCGGCGGATCGACTTGAGGCCGCGCTGGGGGATCCCGAAGGTCTGTCGGACGACGACGGAGGCGACCTGACCATGCTCCTCAGCCCTATGCTGACCACCGTCGTACGAGCCCTGGTGGACACCGGGTCAGTGGACCGGGCGCGCGGCCTCGTCGCGTGCGTGCCGGAGAAGAGGCACACCGGGCTGATGGGGATGGACACGCTCGCCGGGGCCCGGGCCATACTCGCCGATGACGTCGACGACCCGAACCAGGAGCCATCGGCGCAGACGCTGGCGCAGCAGGCCTACTGCCTCGCGGACCGCGACGAGCGGGACGCGGCCGGCAGACGGCTGTCCCAGGCACTGGAAGCGCTCGGTTCTCCCCAAGGGCAAGGCCCCCGGCGCCTCTTGCCGCGGGAGACCTGGCTCATCTCATTGTGCGCGGCGCTGTCGGCCATCGGCCGGCAGGGGGACGGCGCGCAGTTGGCTCGGAGTCTGCGGGACCCGGTCGAGCAGGTGCAGGCGCTCGCTGCGGCGACTGTTTCGGCGTCGCGAGCCGGGCATCTCGAGGATGCTCGACGCCTGGCGCACGAGGCCGCCGACAGAACCCGAACGCTGCAGGGCGCCGGTAGCTTCTCCTTCTTCGACGGCGCTCCCGGCCGCGAGGTGGCCGACGCGAAGGGCGCCGCCGCGCAGGCCCTCGCCCACGTCGGCGAACGCGAGCGTGCCCTGGCCCTGGCCGAGGAGACCGGCCCGACCGATCACGACAGACGACACCGCACCCTCGTGGCCATCGCGGCTGGCCTGCGGTCCTACGATCCGGCCACCGCCGTGGACCTCATCGACCGCCAACGAGAACGCCTCCTCACCGCGGACTCCTCACGCGGTTGGAGCGGACGTATCGCTGACCTCAGTGAGCTCCTCGCCGCCATCGCCGATGCCGACGCCGGATGCGCTGACCGCCTTCACAAGGCCGCCGAACACGTGGCGCAACAGCTCAAAGAATCAGAGACCTGGCTCGATACAGGGGACCTCCTCACGATGCTCCTCCTGCACGCCCGAGAAGAACGCGACGACGCTCGCAGCACGCTGACATCGTGGGAGCAGAAATCGACGGGCAACCCCCCGTGGGGGCTGCCGACCGGGGCCATCGCCATCGCCCACGCGGCGCTCGGCAACCTTGACGCCGCACGCCTGCGCGCACGCCACCACAACGTCCCGTACGACCGTGCCGAGGCATTCGCGGCCGTGGCCGGCTATCTCACCCCGGTAGCGTCAGGCATCCGGGTCATCTCAGCGTCCACCAGCACCGCCTTCATCGAGACGTTCCGAACGCTTGCCCTGATACTTATTTCGCCCGACACGACGGAAACGGTGCAGAAGGCCCGGCAGTTCACGGCCAGTGCGCTTGCGAGCGACGGTTGGCACTGCGCCTTGCCCGCTCTGGCTTGCCTCGCCCCGGCCGCGGTAGAACGCGTGAGGGACATCGTCTTCACTCACCGCCGGCTTCTACTGCCGACGGGCTGACCTGCTTGCGACCGTGCCTGCCCGCTCCTCATCGCCCATCCCCGCCGGTTAGAGTCAACTCGCTGTCGCCCGCAGAGCCAGGACCTCCCGGGTCTGCTGGTTGCTCGCAGCAGTGCCGCATCTCCGATGGGCGGAGGGCGGCGCCATCCCCTCGCCTTCGTCACCCCGAGCGTCGAGCCGTGAACGGCCGCGAGGAACTGGCCGAAAGGTCGGCTCCGCAAGGCGGTGTAGCGTCACATACACGTCTTACGCCGTGCGGCGCACACCCTCCTGATCTGCGGAAACCCAGAATGGAAGAGATTCACTGTGCCAGCGTCGCGGCAGTAGCTGCACAGGGTAGGTAGTTCCTCGCGTGATGAAAACCAAATCCTGAATGGATGGTGTCGGTAAGGGCCCGCCTTGCGGAGGTGATCCTGCCGTTCGCCGCCAGAGCCTGGACAGACCTGCAGGATCCCGAACCTGGCGCGGTTCGCTTCGAACACGACCACTACCTGAAGATGCGGGCCCTGACTGCACTGAGGATCGAGGCTGACTTCCTCCTCCTCGACGAAGCCCAGGACATCAACCCCGTCCTGGAACACGTATTCGCCGCCCAACGCCACCACGCTCAACTGTACGGATCCGCGGTCAGCCCTGGACGGGGCCTGTGGATAACTCTTCGGCGCGCAATCAGCCGCCGCAGAGCTGATTCAGGGGATGCGGCCCACGCGTCCAGCAGAGCCGATAGGCCTGTTCTGGGGCGAACCGGCCGTGGGTGGGCACCTGGACAGTAATCGAATCTTTGTTCCAATCATTGGTGTGGGAGCCTTGCGGCGCCGGGCCCCGTACGGCACGCTGCAAAGTAGGGCCAGGTGGATTGTCAGCGGCGGCGCGTGGGAGGAGGAGCCGATATGGAGGAGCTTTCGCCGCAGGGTGCCCTGCTGGCGCTGTGCGTCTCCCGGCTCCCCGGACACACACTGCCCCGGCATGCCTGGGCGGCTGAGGTACTTGTCGAGCAGTTGTGGGCGTATACCGCTGAGCGGGCGGAGGACGACGGCTGGCTGGACGTCCTAGTGCCGCTCGTCGGTAGCCGAGGTGTGGACGCGCGCCGGGTCCGGGCCGAAGTGTGGGCATTGGCACAGGAAGGCGCCCTGGCCCCGGTGGGCGTGGGAGCCGCAGCCCGGTACGAGGTGGCGGAGGACCTGCGCTGCACGGCGATCTGCAGCGCACTGACGCCTGAACAGGACCGCGTGGTCGACCTGGCTGTGGATCAGCTGACGGCCAGGCTGTTGGCCTTCTCGAAGACGGCCAGTGCCTGCTGATCACACAGGTCGGTCACCGTCACGTCGGTTTCCGTACGGCGCCATGACAATGTCTTGCGTTTGTGCGTGATGAGAGTGAGACCGCCGCCTCGGGCGGGCTTCGCGGTGACACGGATGCGCATGCGGGCGTCGCGGAGAAACGGCGCTTCCCAGGTGTCGGTGCTGGTCTCCCGCCAGTCCGCGATCTTGATCTTGGCGAGCTGGTCGCTCATCTCACGGGCCTTCTGGAAGCGGCGGGCCGGCTCGGGGTCCATGGCCTTCTGGACGACTTTGCGCAGCGACCGGCACACCCAGACGGGCAGCACTAGGTCCTCCTTGCGCAGCGGTGACTCTCCCTTGGACAGGGCGTCGACGGTGTCCGTTCTCGAGTACGAGTCGTAGTCGAACTTGCCGCGCAGAAGCTCCAGGAGCACCACACCCAGGGAGTACAGGTCAGAAGCCCGTGTCAGGCCGGCGTTGGCGAGCAGTTCGGGCGGGGAATACAACTGCGGCGCGTTCACGTCCGGAGTCCTACCGTCGCCGTCCATCTTGCCGGCCAGGCCAAGGTCGCCGAGCTTGACCGTCTGGGCGTCACCGGTGAGGAAGAGGTTCGGGCTCTTCACGTCGCGGTGCAGGATGCCATGGCGTTCATGCATCTCCGCCAGCCCCTGCAGAGCGGCCCGGATGATGCGCAGTGCCTGGCTGGGAGGGAAGCACTTGCCGGCTTCGAGGGCGTCGGTGACGCTGCCCTCCTCGTAGTAGGGCATGAGCACCTCGACGACCCGCATCGGCGCTCGATAGCCGGCGACGGTGGCGACCGAGCGGACCTTCACCACATTGGGGTGGTCGATCATCTCCATCACCTGTGGCTCCACCAGGTCAGCGCCGTTCTCGACCTCCGAGAGGTCGACACGCTTGCCGACGAGCCAGTTCGCGAGGTCCGGGTCCCACCACACGCGCACCTCGCGCATACCGGTCGGCATGGTCTGCAGGCACTCGTAGTTGAGGGTGAGTAGTCTCTCGCGCTGCTTCACGCGCGGTCTCCTTCGTCAACGCATTGCGGCGCGTCAGTTCTCGGACCCGTCGGTGACATAGGCCAGGGCAGCGGCGAAAGCGACTCCTCGCCCTGCAGTCCAGTATGGCGGCCGTTGTGTCAGCCCGATCGTCTCGTGACTGATAGGTGCCCAGGGAAGCAGGGGGAAGGCCGACGAGCTTGCCGATCCGTTCGGTCTTCAACTCCTCGTAGGGCAGGTTCTGCTGAGCACACGAGAGCATCAGCGCCGAAATCAAAGAGATGCGCTCCGTCGCTTCCTTGTACGTCCAGTTGCCGTGCTTGCGGGTCCCTACGAGGACCACGGCGTCGGGAGCGAGGATGCGCAGGTCCTGGGTGATCCTGTCGAACGTGTCGGCCAGCCGCTCGACCCCCGCCAGGCCAGCGGCGGGAACCAGGCGCGCCGGGGCGCCGGCCATCACAGCAGGAGCAAGAGCGCCCTGCGGGGCGTCGAGCGCCCCGAAGTGCAGTACGCCGGAGGAGACGGCAACACCGAGAACCTTCACAAGTCATGTCTTTCGAGAGGGGACAGGCGTGCGGCGCACCAGGAGAATACGGCCGCGAACGGGCAGACTGCGGTGGTCAACCGCGCCACCTAGCCCTTGACGAGCCGCAGTTGCGGGCGCACGGGCGGGGACTGCTGCCCGCCCCCCTCGACTGCGACCGGGACCAGGCCGAACACGTACTCATTGAGTTCCTCGACGGAGATGTTGAGCTCCGCCGCCACATCTGACGGAGACTTCTTCAGCGGATCCCGCAGCACGTCGAACACCTTGGCCAGTAGCTGGCTGCTTTCGCGGACCAGCGAGGAGTCGGGCTCCGCTTTGCGGTACCCGCGGCGGGCCAGCTCCTTCATGGTCTGGCTGTAGCGCCACTCGGACAGCAGTTCGAGCTTGTGTAGGCGGTAGGTCAGGGCCATCGCGGACACGCCCCACCGGCGCTTGGCGCTCAGTATCCGCTCAAGGGAGGCGTTGTGAAGCCGCTGCGCGAGGATACCCGCGCGCGGCATCAGGAAGGCCGAGGCGAAGTCGTTCGCCTCTCCCTCCGAGTCCCGTCCGTGAGGGATGCGGTGCTCGCAGTGCAGCACCAGGTGCCCCAGCTCGTGGGCGGCGTCGAACCTCCCTCGCTCACCGGTCTTGCGGGTGTTCAAAAAGACGTACGGGGTACCCGCGTTGATGGTGGAGAACGCGTCGATGTCCAAGCAGTCCGACGGCAGGGAGAACACCCGTACCCCGCGTGCCTCCAGCAGATGCACGGTGTTCGGCACAGGTGCCTCCCCCAGCCCCCAGGTGGCCCGCACCTGTTCGGATGCCGCCTCGGGCTCCAGGTGCGGGTAGGTGGGCAAGTCGGGCCGGGGCAGCTTGAAGAGGCCCTCCAGCCAGACATTCAGAGCCACGGCGATGGCTCCCGAGCTCAGAGCGCTGTCGCGTTCCGTCGCCGTCATCTTCGACGGAGCTCTGAAACTCACGGAGTCCAGCTGCAGGTCCGCCGGCCGGGGCGCGGCGAAGAAGGAGAGCGGGTAGTGAAGGGCCGCCGCGAGCGCAGACAGCGTCTCCGGTGAGGGGATCTTGCGGTGGTTCTCGAACGCGGTGATGCTCTGCGCCGAATACCCCGAAGTTCGGGCCAGTTCCGCCAGCGTCATGCGCCGTCGCTTGCGCGCCAGGACCAACCGTTCAGGGGTGAACACGTTCCCTCAGCTCCCACTCTCAGTCTCACATCAACCTGATCAGCCCCCCAGCAGCTCCACCACGACCTCCGGTCCGTCGCCGTCGCCCGGGTCGTCCAGCAGCCCGATGTCCGCGCCCGGGTCACCGAGATCCGGAAGGAACAGCGGGATGCGTTCCTGCCACTCGTCGACGAACTTCCCGTTCATCTTGATCGGCAGGGACAGCTCCGCGCTGATCACTCCCTTGTCCCACTTGTACAGCAGGCACCAGGTCGGGATCTGATCGAGCTCCCGACCGTAGAGCACCTCGTCGTGGGTCATGAAGGCGAACTGGCCGTTCCCCTCCACCAGGCGCGCCATCGCCGGACCCTTCGGGTTCTTCGACCGTACGCGCGCCTTGAGGTCGCCCACGCCGCCCTCGGCACTGATCGCGGTGACAGCGTGGCTGATGCTGGGGTGGATCATCCGGAGGATGCTGTCCCGGGATGTGCGCCCCCACCCTTCGGGGTTGAGGGCCTCGGCGAGATACCGGTTCGTGCGGCTCCAGAACATGAAGCCGCGCATCGCCGGCGCGTCAAAGTCGGTACAGGTGCGGACATCGGCAACCGCAAGGTCGAGCGACTCGTGGAACAAGTCCGTCGAGAAGTCGAGCTGCGCGAGCCGCTGCCTGCACTGTTCCGGATCCAGGTTCTGCAAAGCCCCCTCCAGACAACCGTGAGTTTCAAAAACCATACCTCAAACGAGGTGCCGTTTTTGAAACCTCCGGCATCATCGCATGTCAGTTCGAATATGTCATCTTGGCTCAGCGTGCCTGCCGGCAGAGGCTCTCCGGGCGTGGTCCGCGCGTGCCGACGCGATATCGTGCAGGCGCTGCGGGCGTTATCGCCGCCTGAGGTGTGACAGCGTCAGCGCTCCGTGCGCGGCGTATGCGCTTCGTGTGCAGGTGGGGGCGGAGCCGACGGCTGACGCGGTGCTGCGGGCGCGTTGCCGGAGCCGTCTATCTGGGGCTTGGAAGGCCTGGCAGGACGCGGCCGTGCCCGCTGCTGGTGAGGCCGACAAGTAGTCGCGGTTTGAGGGAAACTAGGCGAAGTGTCTGAGCGCGCAGGTCCCGTAGTGGAAAGTGCGTTCCTTGAGGAGAGGGAGGCCGGCCTTGCCTCATGGCTGGAAACTCGTCGTGGCCGTGGTCGGAGCTGTCGCGGTTCTGGCGACTCCACTGTTTTGGGTGTTCGGTAGCCCGAGCATCGGCGAGATCGTCGGCGCCTCCATTCAGGCCGGCACAGGGGTGCTTGCGCTCCTCTGGGCGTTCTTGAGCGGAGACGGTCAGCGTGACGAAGCCGTCGGCACCGGTAAAGCCCAAGCTGTCGGGGGCGGGCGGGCTCACACGGGGGTCCGGCGGCCTGGCGGCAAGGGCATGCGGGGGGCTCGCGCGGAAAACACAGGTAATGCCACGGCTGATGGCCCCGACAGCAGCGCCGGGACAGGCGTCGATTACAGCTGAGCCTGTTGGGCGAGGGGGTCTTTGCAGTGAGGCTACGTTTCTGGAAGTTCCGCAAAGCGGAGACTTCGCCAGCGCCTGCCTCGCCAGACGTGGTGGTGGAGGTGAGGGACACCGGGGACGCGTTGGCTTCTCAGGGCGGCTCGGCACTGACCGGTTATCAGGGCGCGACGGACCGCAACGGTGGGCCGGTCACGGTCGTCGGTACCGGCGACGCGACAGCCACCCACGGCGGCGTCGCGATCAGTGGTGGCGTCAGCGAGTTGCACCTCCACTCCACCGCGCCGGACGCGGCCAGCCGTCTCGCCCAGGCGCACCACCTGATGGCCCGCCTCGACGCCGTCTGGCGAGGCCACGTACGGACCGCGATCGGCGGCTGCAACGGAGACCAGCCACAGCACCTGGCTCGACAAACGGCACGTGATGGACTGCTCGCAGCGATCGGTGATACCTCCGGAGCCCTGATCGTCCATGGAGTATCGGGCACCGGCAAGAGCGCATTGGTCATCGACGCCGTGGCACATGGTCATCACGCCAGCCAGGGCCTGAACCTACGTCACATGCCTTCTGGTTTCCTCGATTTTGAACAGCGACTCGGCATGCGGCTGGACCAAGCGCTCGCTGCCCTGGATCCGCAGCCGTCTCTCCTGATCGTCGATGGCGCAGACGCGGCTGCGGAGACTCACACTGAGGCGTTCCTCTATCTCCTTGAGGCTGCGAAGAGTGCTGCCATCAGCGTCGTCCTCATTACAAGTGACGTAGCACTGGGTGCTGTTCGTGACGCTACGCGGCGAACGGTGGCCAGCGTGTCCGAGTACGAGGTTTCCGGCTTGGACGATGAGGAAGTGAAGGCCATCGCTGCGGCGTTCCCGCGGATGCGCCACCTCATCGACAATATTCAGGCGCGCGAACTGCTCCGTCGTCCAGCAGTATCCGACCTCCTCGTTCGGGCCGGCGGCAGCGGAGTCCCACTCACCGACGCCGATGCGATGCGGGAAGTCTGGCATGGTTTGGTCCGGCGTAACGAAGACTCCAGCAATGGCCAGCCGGGTGCGCGTGAGCGGGTGCTGCGCCTGCTTGCGCGGCAGCAACTCGATGAACAGTCCGCAGAGGGGGTTGCGGACCAGCTCGATGACGCGGCCGTGGCCGGACTTCGCCGGGACGGATTGCTGCGCCCGGCACTAGAACTTCCCTGGCAGTCCCTTCCTGTTTTCTCCCACGACCTCTTGCGTACCTACGCGATGGCATACGTGCTGCTCGCCGACGCCGAACCCGGTGCCAGGCTTGGTACGAGCCGTGCACCCCGCTGGGCGTTGCCGGCGGCAAGGCTTGCCTGCCAGGCCCTGCTGACGACCTCCGCAGATGCTTCGGGGGCAGTCCTCGCGCAGCGCTTCGCCTCGCTGCACCAGCAGTTCCAGGCCCTGGCTGCCGAGGGATTCGGCGAGCGCTGGGCCGACGTGCCCAGCGAGGCCCTCTTGACCGCTGGCCGTGACGCGTCGAGCTGGAAGGCGGTCTGGCGCGACATCACTCAAGCCGATCCAGACCTGGTCGGTCGTCTCCTGCGCCTGCTGAATCAGCGCCACCGCAAACATGGAATTCTCGACCCGATGGCCGCTTCACCGGTTGTCGCCTGCTTGCTCGACGACGGTCTCACATCGCATTTCAGCAAGGCCGTCTTGGAGATGATCCGAGACTGGCAGCTCGGCCTGATCGCTGTGGACACCCCTGCCGGCCACGCACTGCGTCTGCAGCTGCGCGGCCAGTTGGTGGTGAGGTGCCGGGAGGCTGCCGAGCGGTTGGCTCAGCAAGAGCGTGAACGCGAGGCGCGACTAGCTGCGCGTACGCCAGAACAGGTCGTTGCCGATGAGGAGCGAGCTCAACAGTTCAGGATCTTCGGTTCCCCTTCTCTCGCCCGTCGGCGACGTCGTCGTCAGCGACGTCAGTTACCACGTGAGTTGACGGACGCCACGATGGTGGAGCAGCTTGCTCTTCTCGGCCCCGACATTGGGGATGACGGTGAGCGGCTCCTTCTGGAAGTGGCCGACCACCGACCGCATTACCTAGCCCCTGCCCTGGAGGAGATTGGAACGGGGCGAGCCCTCGCCGCCTACAGCCCGGAACTCCTTCGCCGGCTCGTGATGGCCTACTACATCGAAGATACCGACGATGGAGACGACTACTTCGCTGCGGACTCGCTCGACGACGGCATCCGCGGCCATGACGGGCGGCGTGTTCCGGTCGCGCCGCTGGCCGCCTACTATCGTGGCCCCTTTCTCCCGATGCTCCAGGCGGGATTTCGTGAAGGCGTAGCGGTGGTCAACACCATGCTGAACGCCGCTGCACGGCACCGGGTCAAAAGACTGACATCCCGGAGACATGGCTCAGGTTCTGACAGGGAAGCCGAGGGCTACTCGGTCGCCCTGACGATCGATAACGCCGAGTGTCGATATATAGGCGATGGTCAGGTATATCTTTGGTATCGCAGCACCGGGGTCGGCCCATATCCCTGCAAGAGCGCTCTACAGGCGCTGGAGCTAGTCTGCGATAGGTATATCGAGGGCGGCGCCCCTCCATCGGTATTGGCTTCCATCCTCCTGGAAGGCTGCGAAAACCTCGCCATGGTCGGGCTGATCGTCGGCATGCTCATACGGCACGTAGATGCCACGGATACGGCTCTGGACGACTTTCTCAGCGAACCAGAGCTGTGGCACCTGGAATTCTCCCGGGCTACCAGCGAACACGTTGGCCTTGCTGCGGTCACACCAGGGATTTCTCATGTCGAGAGACGCAAGTGGAACCTGCGTGATGCGGCGATGATGCTCGCCCTGTGTGCGGCTGATGCGGGCCGCCAGGAACGGCTTCGCCAGATCGGGCAGCTGTTGGAAGCGAGAGCCCGCCAGGAGTTCGATCAACTCCGTTTTGCTGTCGGTTCCGCCGAAGAGATGACAGAATTCGATGAGGCTGCGGCAACCGGCATGGCCGTTGTCCGCGGCTGGGCCAGCTGCCTGGACCGAAGCCGGTACTCCTTCGAGCGAGGACCTGATGGCACCGTGCTGGCGCAGGCAGAGCCGCCCGACGACGTCATCACCCAACTGCGACCAGGCAACGAGGACCTTGCTCGTGCCAGCCAAGCCCTGGCTCTGAGTAATCGATACGGAATACAGCGCCATTCCACCGCAAGCGGGCCTGAGCCTGCCGGCGAGCTGACACGCGACCTCGCCGTCGCACGCGACCTGCAGACCAACCCTCCACGCAACAACGCCAGCGACCCGGCTCAGGCGCCCGCCGACGTAGCCGCCTACGCCCTGCAAGCAGCTCTGCTCCACGGGGAGGAACTTTCCCCGGACGACGTTGGGTGGGCGGCGACCACGCTTCTCGACATCGCTGAAACCCTCCACCACACAGTCGACGATGAGAGCTTCTTTCCCTGGGGAGTGGACCGAAGTGCTGCCCGCGGCCTGCCCCTGCTGCTCTTGCCTCAAGCCGCTGACTTGCGGCATACCCTGGAACTGGATACTGATGCAGGTAAACAGCGACTCAACGACGCACTGCACGATCTAGGTTGTGCTTCCACGCTGGAAACCCGGATCTACTTCGCAGCCGCACTTGATCCACTCTGGGCAGCTCCCTGCGTTCCGGATACCTGTCCCCACGGCAGCGCCATTGAGATACTCCAGGATTCGGCACGATACAGTGCACTCGGTCCATGGAATCAGGATGGTCAGCGCAGGGATATTCGTCATCTGGATGGTAATCTCACCCGAGATCTCGCGAGTATCCCAGGAGATGAGATTCTTGTTCCGCAACTAAGCCCTGCAATCCGAGGCATGGCGTCAGCAGCTGTAAATGGTTGCTGTGCCAGCCAAGCCTTGCCCCTGCTGACGGCTCTCCTGGAAGCCCACAGACGTGGCCTCGCCAGCCTTGAGCACCAGTACCACCACAGCAACAGTGACGCCCTCATCGCAGCCCGGGCATTGCTGACCATCACCGGCGGCGACAGCGCCACCATCGGCCGCCACCTCGCCGCATATGCCGATAACGCGGATGCTCTTGCGGAGGCTCTGCAAGCCCTGGCGGCCGCGGCGGAAGAAAATGAGCAACTCGCCAGCACAGCAAGGCAGATCTGGCCGCAAGTCATGGACCACGTACTCGACCTTTTTGATGCCGGACACAAGCCCGACATCTGCAACTTCTTCGGTGCCCAAGCCGTAGCAGCTCTTGTCCCCGCGCCCACCTACGACAACGCCTATCTCTACCGGGAGCTAGCTGGCAAACCCTGCACCTGGATCGCACTCCCTTCATGGGCAGCCCAGATCAACCGCTGGCTGCACTACGGCACAGGAGTACCCGCCTGCGTGGATGCGCTTGTCGCCGCGCTGCGTACCCTGTCGGTTGACGACCAGGTCCGCTGCGGTCTCCCTTGGCTGGAACGATTGGTGTCAAGGAACTCCGATGAGATCGCAAGGCAGTCCTATCTGCTTCCTGGCTGGCTTCGTGACGTACACAGCATGGTCAAGGGAACGACTGCCCAGCAATGGCAACGCATCGTGGACGTACTAACGGTGGCCGGAGACTCGCGTCTCTCTGACCTCGTCGACTGACATCCGAAAGAGTCGTACAAGCCCGTAACGGTATCTATCCACGGGCTTGTCTGCCTGAACGGGACGTTTGTCTGTGCTCAATCAACCGGCCGGATCCGGGTGGCCCGCAGGCCCAGCGGTTCGGCTGGCTCGTGGGCGGAACGGCACGACGCCGTCGGGCGCCAGCCCGGCTTCCGTGGACGCTCTATCCGGTTGGGTGAGAAAGGCGCTGGCCAGAGTCAGGCGGGTCACCAGCTGGCGGAGCTCTTCAATCTCGGCCTTCTGGTTCGAGATGGTCTGCTTGAGCTTGACGACGGTTTCCCGTAGGCGCTTCTCCGTTTCCGGAATCTGCCTAGTCTCGTTGCAGACGCGCCCGTAGAACTCGTTTTTAGGTCGGCGTGGTTCAGGAGGGCCATGCGGTGGACGCCGGCCTCGGCGGCGAGTGCGACGACGGTGAGGCTGCCGTTGGAGAGGGTGGCCTGCCCGGCCAGGAGCCGGTCCATAGCTTCGCGGATGCGGGTGCGTTCGTTCTGATGCTGCTGGTTCACGTGAGAGCCTCGGCGGATCGGGCGGTGGCCTTGTGGGTGTCGGCGATGGCGCGGAGCTTGTCGGCGTTGAACCGCAGCCGTTTGCCGAGCGGACCGGGCGCGGATGCCGCGAGTTATACGATCTCGTCGGCCCGGTCCCGCAACTGTCGGGCGTGGGAGTCGGTGCGGACCGTGTTGCCGCAGCCGGACTGGCAGGCGTACTGCCTCGGGGCTGTTGCTCCCGGCTCGGGGTCGCAGAGCGCGTTGTCGTGCTTGAACGCGCAGATCAGAAACGCGTCCGGGTTGTCATAGAGCACGACGCCGTCCCTAGCTAGCGAGCTCGTGCATGGTTGGCGGTGAGGCGTCGAACTTCTGATCGTCGATCATGGTCGTGTGGTGGGGAACGCGTCTCGTGTAGCGATCATCAGCGACCGGAGGGTCACGGGCCTGTCGGCCGATGTGATTGCTGAACTGGTGGCAGAGTTGGGCCACGTTGTGGCATGAACGGCACCAGGCCGAGCTTGCGTCTCGGCCGCGGAAGCGCGCTGTGGGCGCGGGTGCGAAGCACCGGTTGGTGTTCGTCGACCGGCTCCTGGCCACGCTCGTGCACCTTCGGCATGCCACCACGCACGACGTGCTCGCCTGCTGGTTCGGTGTCGACCGCTCCACCATCACTCGTGCCATCGCAGAGGTGCGGCCCCTGCTCGCCGAGCGAGGGTGCACCGTCAGCTCGGATGTGCGGCTGCGGGCCCTGGCCGAGGTCATCAACCACCTCGGTGTCGACGGGAGGACCGGGATCATCGACGGCACCGAGATTCGGGTCCGCCGCCCGGCCGCCGGGCGCAAGGACCGCGACAAGTTCATCTCCGGCAAGAACAAGCAGAACGCGGTCAAGACCATGGTCGTCACGGACGGGGCCGGCCGCGTGCTCTTCTGCAGCCCGACCAAGTCCGGCAGTTGCGCGGACATCACCCATGCCCGCCAGTTGGGGCTGGTCAAGCTCTTGGCCGACGGACCTGCGGTGGAGATCCTCGCCGATGCCGGCTATCAGGGCCTTGGCGCCCAGACCGGTGGACGGGTGATCACACCACCACACCGCAAGTTCAAGAAGAACGCCCCGGACTGGCACGAGGAGATGTACGAGCGCCAGCGCAAGGCACACTCCTCACGGCGTATCCGGGTCGAGCACGGCATCGTCCATCTCAAGAACTGGCGGGCACTGACCCGCCACCTCGGCCGCCGCGAGCACATGAGCGACACCATCCAAGCCATCGCCGGCTTGCTGTCTCACCAGCAGATAACGGACCTGAACCTGGCAGGGCAGATGTGACCACGGGCCACACCGGAGTCCGTGACGCCTCACCGCCAACCATGCACGAGCTCGTTAGGACGGCCGCGGCCGTCCTAACGAACGTTCTGGGGACGCTGCGGCCCTCGAAGCGCGGGGTCGTGGCGGCAGCGGTCAATGCCCTGCTGGCTGCGGGACCCGAGATTTTTTCTCCGGCGGCGACGCGGTCGCGCAGCTTGGCAGCGGTGTCTGCCGCTACCAGCGCCGGATCGGCCGTGGCGCCGGAAGCCGCGCGACAACGCCAACTGCTTGAAGCTCCCGCAGAACCCGCAGTCGGCGCTCGGGGGCTCGTTACCGTTCGGCGGGTGTCCCCATCAGCTGTCGGGAGTGCATGCGATCTAGCTCATCAAAGAGTTGGCGCTGGAGATGAGAACGTGATCCCTGGATCCGGAGGCGTCCGTACCGGGTCGTGTGCGGGGCAATGAATGCTTGGATGTGCTGGTAGAGATTCGGGTGGCGGCGTACAAGCTCGTCGTATGCTTGGTCGGCTGCTTGCTTCAATTTCGCGTGGCTGGGATCGCGGTGCTCGGCCAAAGACAATGCGTCGTTAAGTGCGGTGATCAGGCGGATGCACTCGTCCTTGCGCTGGAGCAGTACGGCAAAGAGACGGCGGCGGCTGCTGAGCTGCTCCAGTTGTGCGGTGCCGCGCCGCCTTCTGTCAGACGTAAGGTCGTGGAGACCCTTGGTCGTGGGGTTCTCTGCGCTCGGCGCGATTTGGGTGATGGCCTCATTGAGCTGATCGCGCCACCGATTGAGGACCAGTGGGTGGCACAGCGCATCGTCTCGACCATCTTGCCTGCTGGCATCGGCAATGAGGCGCCGGTGAAAGGCCGGGTCGTCGAGCTGGATCACCTCGTGGACGGTGTCATCAAGGGGAGCAGCGAGCCACCCGTTGTCGATGCTTCTGGTGATCTTCCCTTCGATGGTGCGGATGTGAACGGTGGCGGACGCAGGGACTCCGGCGGTCACCGCGGTGTCGCGGACCAGCGCTTCTTTCTCGCTGCTGAGGTAGCGGCCCAGCCACGCCCGCGCCAAATGCCTCGGATCGTCGGTTGCCGCGGGGAAAGGAAGGACCCCGGCCGTGGTGAGCTCGGCGATTCGCTGGTCCTTGAGGGATCGTTTGGCCGCGCGCAATTGGTGCTGCAGGGCCTGCTGCTGTGCGGCAAGGGCGTCCGTCGCCTTATCGGGTCCATCAGCGAGGACGCGGATCTCGCGTTGGATCTGCCGGTCGTACGTTGCATAGACGAGGGCGTCGATGCTCTGCTGGATGCGGTCTGGGCCGAAGAGCAGCTCATCGAGACCGGAGCGCTGCAGTCCGCAGGCGTGCGCGGTCACGACCTTGGCCAGGTCAAGGAAACTGACGTTAACCAGGTCAGACAGTTCATGCATCGGCAGACGCCACGGTTGTGGATGCGGCACGCGGGTGGCCCTCAAGCCCGTGCCGGAGATCGTCGGAGCGGTGCGCGTCTGGGAGGACCGGATGTGAGGCTCGGTGAAGCCGAGGCCGAAACGGATGTTCAGGTACCGGGTGGTACGGCCGCGGTGCAGCGCGGTGACGGGGCGATCCCACAGGGTGCGGCAGGGCGCACGCTTGGCGGCACCGCAGGTAGGGCACGCGATGGTGGACACCTCCGAAGAGCTCAGGCTCCACAGCGCCTGACGTGCGGGGGTGGCACGAGATGTGCTGTCGTTCCACAAGTTGTCATAGGGCATGCAGGGAAACGTGCCAGCCGGCACGCCGCAGGGCACCGGGCCGCGCTAGGGCCATACCACAGACGCTTCAGAAGGCGGGAACTCGCGTTCGCAGACTGAACTGTTGTTCCCACCCTTGCCGCCCGTTGGGATGGACTCGGCGTGTCAAAGGGATGCTCGCACCGGTCAGTCGGATGGCGCCCCGCCGGGCTGAGGGTGCCCATCGCACAGCACTCCGAGAAGCCGGTCGATGGGAACGTCGAAGGTGTGCGCGAGAGCGTGCCATGTCGCGACGCTCCCTGTGGTGCGGCCGTGTTCCAGGTCGATGAGCGTGCGCCGGGACAGCCCACTGCGGTCGGCAAGGTCATCGAACGTCCACCCCCGCTCGGCCCTCAGCCGCCCAAGTTCCACATGTAGCGCAGTGAGGTTGGGATCGGGTGGAAAGATCGTCACCCCCACCATCCGACGGTGCAGAACCCTGCCCTGTCAGTGCAGACTTCTGCACTATTCGTGCGGCTTGTGTATACGTGCCCCAGGGGCCCGACTCGGGTGACGTGCCGAGCGTGCCGGCCGACGGCGGCCGGTCCAAGGCTCGGCGGTGCGGGGCGGGAGGACAGGATGGAAGGACATGGGGGCCTGATGAGACTCTCGACAGACATCGCAGATCGGCGCACCTGGCGGGTTCAAGTTCGCCCACTGCCGGGCGGGCCCGTGATGCTGTGTGCGCTATGTGCACCCAGCTCCTTCCCGGTAGAGCCGGCCCAAGCGCGGGCTGCTGTGCTCGGGCACCTCGCCTGGCATGCGCGCGAAGACGCGGTGCCGACGCATCTGCGGATCTGCCGGTGCCGGGAGCTTGGCTGCCGCTGGCATCCGCGCCATCGTGGATGTGGTGGCGTCGTCGCACTCGTCCTCGCCCGTGAGGAAGGCGGGCGTCAGTGGCGATTGGCCGATACATGCATGGCATGCGCAACGGCCACCCCGCAGGCCGCCATCGTGCGCCACCAATCCTCGGATGCGGACAGCCAGGAACCTCGCCGTGCGGCGCGTCCCCTGCGGGTTGATGAAGCGCGGCGGCGCGACCGGACCAGAGTGAGGGAGATGCTCACCTACCTTGCCTCCGCGCTCCCCCCGTTCGCCTCGCCCGCGACCCGGCTGCTGGCGATCCAGTGCGCGCTGCGTGCTGACAGCAGTGGGCGGGTGTGCCTTCCCGAGGGCTTTCTGAGAGGGATGCGTCTGAGTGGCCATGTCGTGCCCTGGACCGAGCTGGAGCTTGCGGGATGGCTGCGGTGCCACCCTGTACGCCGGCGGGAGCGCTCCGAGCGCCTCGAGGTGCAACTGCTGGATGATGCCGTGCTGGCTCAGGCCCCAGGACGCGGCGATCGGGCACGGGCTGCCCACTGGGCGCTGCGTCCGGCTCCGCTGGCGATCGCCTCAGGTGCGCCGCCGGCGCTTCAACTGGCTGCGCTGTCGGTGGCCGCCCATACGTCCTCCGACACCGCGAGCGCCGATGCCGAGTATCTCGCTCGTATGTGCGCTCTGTCCGTGGAGCAGGTGGAGTGCCTCTTGGACCGTCTAGTACGGGCCGACGCTCTGGCCGGCTGGAAGCGGATCCCCCTGACCGGGGCCATCGTGTGGCGGCTAGCGCGAAGCCCGTCCCTGGCGGCGGGCGCTTCGGCGAAAGAGGTGACGCCGAGACCTGAGATCCGCGTGCACGATTCCGGGGGTTGCTCGGCACCGCTCCCGGCCGGGAGGCGAGTGTCGGGCATGCGGTGACGCGCAAACCGCATGCTGCACTTTTGCTGCGCCAGTGCCTGACCTGACCGGCGCGGTGCAGGGGAGCGGTCGATCACAAGAACCTCGCCGTCCGGCTGCGTCTGTGCGAGCGCCTCCCGCACACCGCTCTCAAGACCGCCGCGCTGGTCGAGGTGATGGGACACGATGCCTTCCGCCACTGCGCCCACGGCACTAGCGGTGCGCGCCTGCTGGCCTGTTTGGACGCGCCCGAGGGAGCCAGTGGCGCCCAGTTGCAGGACGCCACCGGTCTGCACCGCACCATCGTCACCCGCCGCTTGGATCGGATCGTCGACGACGGCCTCGCCGTTGAACGCGAAGGCCTGCACTATCTGGAAGTACGCCTACCAGCGGATCGTGCGCCAGCTCGGTCTTCAGGCGAGCGAACTCCGCAGCGATTGTTTCCTTGACGAGGCTGATCAGGCCGAAGACCGAATCAACCTCATGCGTGTGTTCGGGATCTCGGATGCAACCGTAATGAAGTATCTCCAGGCTGCACATCCACACCGCTTCAAACAGGACCGGACACAGGCCTGACCAGTGCAGGTCTCCGGCGGCACGCCGCCGGAGACCACGAGGCAGTCAGACCGCCAGGTGCTTCGCGAGGTCGGTAAGGCTGCTGAAGATCGGAGTGTTGAAGTCCTTGTCGAGGTGGGCACGGTTGACCGCGGTGTCCCACGCCTTCTTGTCCGTGACGACCATGTCGCAGTACGGAATCGCGATCGACAGCGCGGCTATGTCGCGCAGATCGTTGATCGTCCAGTTCCGGTGCACGTCCTTGAGGTAGTGGAAGTGCATCTTCGTGACGACCTTACGAGACGGAAGTGCCGTCAGGAAGTCGGTGAGGTCAGCCCGGCTGTGAAACGGGCTCTGCTTCACGAAGCCAGCGCTCATGAGCGCACGGGTGTAGTTGTCGATGATGTCGAAGCCGAGATGGCGGGCACAGATGGCGTCCATCGGTCGCTTGGCGATTTCCGGGTCGGTCCGCAGCGTGTTGATCATGACGCTGAAGTCGGCGAGCTGAGCGTCCGCGACACGCCGGGCCGCATAGGGATCGTAGGTTGGGATTGCGGACCTAAGCGTCCCCGACGGCCCCCTCAGGACCCAGTACTCGGCGGTCGCGTTCGCTGAGGCCTCGAACTCCGCCACCGACATCCCCAGCCGGGTCTCCAACTCCTGGCGGATCTCCTCCGTGATCCCCTTCAGTACCATCCGCTTCGCCTCGCCGAACGCGAACCCCACGCCGATGCCGAACTTCGTCACCTTCATGGGGAAGGCGGGGCGGCCGAGCCGACGGTTGAGCTCCTGCGCCAGTTCCTCATCCAGGATCGTGGACTCGGGGGCCATAGTCACGAACCTGGATAACAGGGCCATCGCGTCTGCTGCCCGCTGCCGGTGAGTGTCACGGGGATTCTCGGTCAACTCCATGTAATGCACGGTCGAGAGCGGAAACATGACCTCTCCCCGCTCGACGTGGCCCTGGAACTGCTTCAGGGCCGTGACGTGGTCGGGGTTCTGGGGAGCGCCCGCGAGTGCGTCCCCGAGGGCATACCAGTGGTTCAGGTCGAGATAGACCATCAGCGGAAGGGGCGTTGCCATGCCCGCGATGCTAGGTCGCCCGGTCGCCTGATGCATCGTACTTTTCCCGTTGCGCGAAGCCCGTCCGGCAACGAGTGATTCAGCTGGTGTATCCCGATCTTGGAAGGAGGCAACCCGACGGTCTCTCCGCCCTGAAGACTTCCGACACCTCTGGGTTCGGCGCGACAGGGTCTCAGGAATCCGCGAACCTGTCGGCTTCGGGCACCGCTGAACTGCTCGACGAGCGATGGCGCGGTTGGGACCTGACCGACCCGCTCCGGCCCGCCTTCCTGGAACCCGGAGCCACTCCCATGTCCCACCACCCAGCCCCGTCGTTCGAGGTCGCATGTGCCTGACCTCCTACGCAGCACACCCACAGCGATCGGTCAAACCCGCCCTACACGCGGCGGCCCGCCTGCAAGGCTGTTGCGTCGGATCAGCCAGGCAGCAGACCAGGAAACACACCATGCCCTCGAACACGCCCACCTCCGCCGCACACCGCCGCGTTGAATGGAAGGCCCTCGACCGTGCCCTGGCCCCGTACTCCACCGACTCCCTGATCGTGCTGTCGCAGGCCGCGCTCACCTCGCCCGACTGCCAGCGTCTTCACGATCACTTGCTGCTGATGTTCACCCGCGTACTGCGCAGCCCGCGCCGCTCCGGCACGCCCGCCGGCGCCGAGGACCTGCCCCGCCTGGTCAAGGCCGTCGCGGATGCCGCCCCGGGACGCGGAATCGTCACCGGCCGCCAACCCAGCGACCTGCGCGCCGGCGTACGCCATCACCTCGCGGGTGAGTCGCTTCTGGTCCACCCGGGGCAGCTCGCCCACCCCCTCCTCGTCCTGCGCAGCCTGCAGCTCACAGCACTGGCCACCGATGAACCCCTCCGCGAAGCCGCCGGATTCGGGATCGCCGACGTCCTTGAGCTGGCCCTGCGCATCACCGACCGGGCGCTGACCGCCCTCACCCCCGCCTGGTCCGGTCCCCTCACCGGGGCCACCGACGAGCAGGTCTCCTGCCACCTCATCCCGACCGAAGTCTCCGCCGCCACCGCGATCGCGACTGCCGACCCCGCAGACCTCCTCCCCACCTGCCGGCACCCGGAGCGCGCCGGACGTGCCCTGGACTGGCTGACCCGCCCGATCAAGGCCCTGCCGCTGCGCTACCACCCCGACACCCCGCTGCTCGGGCCCGTCCTAGCCCTCAGCGCGCACGGCCGCTGCCTGCCCGTCCCCGCCGGCGCGGCGACCGACGCCATCGCCCCTGCCGTCGCCCGTCTTCTCGACGAGCTCCCGCCGCACGAACTGCCCGCCGCCGAGGCACGATTGCAGGTGGCGACCGTAGCCCGGCTCACTCAGCTCCTCGGCCTGGACCACATCCCCGCCCGCCTTGAATCGGTGTGCCGCCTGTCCTCGCCGACCCACCGCTATGACATCGCCGTCGTCAGCGCGATCACCGCAGGCACCCTCGGCTCACGCGTGGAAGAGGGCCGGGCTTCCCTGGCCGACGCACCGCCGGGCCGCGGCCGGCTCGTCGTCTACGGCGGGCCCCGCGTCCTGGGGCCAGAACTGATTAGCGGCACCGCCTTTCTCCACGTAGAGGAGGTCGCTGAGATCCTCCACCACACGGAGGGGGATCCGACGCTGCTGGCGCTGTTCGTCCTGGAGCTCACCGAGCACCCGGGCGTACGCGGTGTGTTCTACGAAGACGCCCTCGACGCCTGGTCCAACTGGCACCGCAATTCCACTCTGCTGCTCCCCGGCCCCGACAGCAGCGGCGTCGCCGTCGCCTCCGTCACCGACCACGACGAGGTCTGGGAACGCGCCGCAGCACACGCCGGCACCGACCGCCTCCTCCGGGCCGCTGGCCTACCGAGCGTGCGGGACTTCGCGCGCGCCCGGCACTTCCCGCCGGACCCCGGTGGCGCCGGTATCTACACCGACCTCGAGTACCGCGCCTCCGACGGAACCCTCCTGATCCGCACGGCCACCGTCCCCCCACTGGCTATCGTCGCCGTCCCCTCGCAGCGGCCCGGCGCCCCACTCGATGCGAGCGCCATGGCCAGCCTCGCCGACTCCCTGCGCACCACCCTGACCACCCTCGAACCGGTCACCGCGCACGCGACGCTCCCCGACGGCTCGCCCCTCATCGTCGAAGTAACCGTCTCTGACGATCCCTACCAAGTCCCCGCCGGCGCACCAGACGGCGCGGACAACGCCGACGTGGGGGAGCGGCGCCTCCTGCGCGCCGGCGCAGACCCCGCTGCCGCACGCATCAGCATCGTCGTCGACCCGCCGCTGCTGGTGGCCTTCGCCGGCGACGGCCACCAGGGACACCGCATCCTGGGCCAGCTCGCTCACGAACTCATCACCCAAGTCCGCACCGGCCGCGCCGCCGAGCCCGGCACCGCCGCCGACACCTTCACCACCGCCTGGAACACCGCTCGCCCCCTCCTGCGCCTGACCGGTATCACCCACTTCTGGCCCCCCAACGCCCCCGCCTACACGCTGCCGCGCACCCCGCACCTGCACACCCGCGCCCTGCGCACCGCAGCCGCGGCCCTCCGCCGCGCCCGCGTGCCGGCCGGCACCTGGCGCGGCCCCGACGCCTGCCGCCCCGTCGGCCCCGCCGAGCAGCTCCTGCACGCCCTGGAAGGGGCCCTCGCCGACCAGATCAGCGGCCACCAGGCGGCGCTGCTCGGCGAACTCGCGCGGCACCTAAACGCCGCCTGGTCCCACCGCACTCGTGCGCTCACTGAGACCGCGGCGAACCTCGCAGCACCCTGGGCGCAAAACTGGACCGCAGAAGCCAGCCGCCGATACAAAGACACCGCCACGGCCACCTCCGCGCTGCAGATGCTGCTGCAGCAAGCCCTCGTCACCGCGCCCACCGGCGGTCAGCCCGTCGACGTGCTGGTCGTCGCCGAACTTGTCGCACTCGCCGAACTCGTCCTCGACACCGGCATCACCGCGGCCGCCGCCGCCCGCCGCCTCCACGACGTCGAGGTAACCATCGACCCCAGCGGCCTGTTCACCCTCACCACCGGCCCCGACACTCCCACCGAACCAGCCCAGGCAACCGAGTGCGATCATCTCGGCTTCGACGCCGACGCCTACCACCGCGCCCGCCAGCAGCGGATGATCAACGCCGCCACCAGCGCCGAGCCCGAACCCCTCGACGCGGCCGCGATCCTGACCCACCCGACCGACCGCACCCCCAACGACTTCACCGCAGCTGCTCTCCCTGCGGGAAGCCAGCTCGCCCACGCCGACCGGCTCCTCATCCAGCACTGGGGATGCAGCCTGGACGCACTCGGAGCCGTGCTCGCCACCGCTGCGGACTGGCCCACCGACGACAGCGGCATCGCCACGGTGACGACCGAGAACCTGGTCGCCGAGAGCGCCGCCTGGTCCCGCCTTCCCACCGACCAACTCCACGCCGCCGTCGACCGCCTGCGCCTGCATCCCGGCAACGCCGCCGGCACCGGCGACCACTCCTACACCGAAGTCGAGCGCCGCAGCCGGCCCCTGACCCACCCCCTCATCGCCGAGGGGGAGGAGCTGCTCGTCCTGCCCTGGCTCGCCCATGCCTCCCGCGAGGCCTACGCCGCCTACCTCGATGAGGGCCGCCTGCCGCACCCCGAACTGCCCGCCCCCGTCGGCCAGGCCCTCGCCCGCCACCGTCAGCAGCTCGACCAGCGCCTGGAACGGGACGTACGGGACGCCGCCCGTGCGGCACAACTGCCGCATCGATTTCGCCTGCTGGAGAAGACCGCCGCCGAAGTCGGTGTCCCCGGCCTGGTCGGCGAGATCGACCTGCTGGTCGCCGACCCGGACAGGGGCCGCCTGTGGGTGATCGAGGCGAAGAACCCCACCGGAGCCGTGGCTTCCCATGCCCTGCAACAGCACATGAAGAAGTTCACTGCCCGCTACCGGGACAAGCTGTTCTCCAAAGCCGCCACCGTCGCCGCCCACGTCAGCCCCGCGGCAGCCGCCTGCGGCGTCTACGGCGAGCAGCCCTGGCGTGTCCTGCCGCTGATGGTCACCCGCACCATCGAGCCGGCCGCCTTCCTCGCTGACCCCCGCGTCCCCTACACCACCGCCGACCGCCTCACAGCGGTCCTCACCCGCGCTGACGACCCCGAGCCGGGCTGGGTACCGCTCCCACCGCCACCCCAGTGACGCCTGCCAACCAGCCCCGCCAGGTCCGCCACACGAACCATCGCGTCGCCGTTCCAGGATGGTGAGGCGTCGGCCGCGACGGCCGGCCCACGACGGACTGGGGAAGCTCTGTGAGCGGCGGGCCGTCGGTGAGCCGGGGGCCGAGTCGGCTCTGCTCAGAAGTCGTAGCAAAGATAGGCGCCCTCGGCCGCGAGTGATTCGGTCCGAGCCCCAGCAGGAGAGCATCGGCCCAACGCGGTACAGGCCGGCGCCACCGGCCAGCAGGACAAGGATGGCGAGCACGGCGGTCACGATCCGCATGGCCGTCATCCGTCGTACGAGCCACCAAGCCCCGGCGACCGCAAGCGCCCCCAGCCCCAGCATGACGGCCGATTTCGGAAGTCGCCGGGGCAAAGCCACACCCAGACGAACGGCACGCGCTCCGGAACCAGGCTCGATCAGCCCTTCGACCCGGCGCGGGCGGCGGCAAGCTCGCCTCGCAGTCGCTGGGCCCGTTCTTCCGGGAAGACCCCAGGCCTCAGCCACGCGCCGACCTGCACGTCTCGGCTCGGCACCAACCACACCGGGACGTCGCTGAGCAACGCACGCAAGCACATATCTGAGGTTCCACCGCTGACAGGAACAAAGTGATCATGGAAGGCGATCACCAGCTCCGGACGCTCCTGCAGCAGCATCCGTGTGTTCCGCTCCGGCCCCGCCATCCGCCAGTCCCGTGAGCGCTCACGTTTCGCGGCGGCCCAGTCGACCGGGTGACATCGATGCCGGTCGTCGCCGAGGCCGCTGCGACGGCACCATCGGCATGCGGCGGCGTCCGCCCCGCTCGCGCACCCCTCGATCACCACGAGCCGGTCACCATAGCGATCGGCGAGCCGCTCCAGGACGGTTTCGACCGTCGTCGGCCACGGCCACCGGCGGCTACCGCACACCAGGACCCGGCCTTCTGCCAGCTCTAGCACGGTCTCACCTTGCCTTCCACCCGCAAGCCTGGCATCCAGCGCTGACGTCCGCCCACCGTACTGAAGCCTCCAGGTCTCATGGATGAGTGCAACCGTGCGGCCGCGCACGTCAATGGATGAGAAGAGAAGCGAACGAGGAAAGCCACGCCCCAGCGCACGCCCTTCCCTCCAGGGCCCGGCAATCTGGCCGCGCGTCGTCAAAGAGGACATTCCACCTCTGGTCCCCGGATGAGCAGAACCGAGGTCGGAGCTCGGTCGTCAACCTGTTGCAGCGCCGGGAGGGTGCAGAGCAGCACAAGCAGACCGGCTAGAGAACGATGGGGCGGACCTGGCCGCTCACGACTGGTGCGAACAGCATGCGCTGGGGTCTGAACGCCACCGATGCCACCCGGTCGACTGGGCTGCCGAGCGGCGTTCCCGGCCGACACAGTGGCGTATGGCAGGCCCGGAGCGGAACACACGGATGCTTCTCGGAAACCGTCCGCAACTGCTCGTCGCCTTCCAGGATCACTTGGACTTCCGTTCAGCCGCGCTGGTTCAGAGCCCTGGTGAGGTCACGGTTGGCCGCCCGCGCCGCATCAAGATCGGTCCGGACGTCTTCCAACTCGCGTTTGAGCTCGACATTTTTCTGTTCCAGGCGCGTAACTGTCCGCCCCAGTGCGTCGAGGTCGGCTGGAGCCCCGAGCCCTGATTCCCTCCAGACCTGCTCGCCCATCGCCTCCGATAGTCGTCGTTGCAGCTGCTGAACCTGGGCCGCTAGCCGGGTGTTGCGGGCTTGGGCGTTGGCCAGGTCGGTCTGCAGTGACGCGCGGCTGACCGGGGAAACGCCGGCAGAGCCGGTCGGTTCCAGCTCGGCGGCGTGGACCTGAGCCAAGAGATCTTTGTGGCGATAGAGGAACGTGCGGTCCACGGCAGCCTGCCGGGCGATCGAGGAGACGCTGATCGTGTCGCCTGCCTTCCGTGCGTTGTTGATCGCCTTGATCACGCGCTGACGTCGGCGGGCGGAGTCGGCCTTCCGGCCGTCGGCCATCGCGTTGGTCATGCGGGCCGTCCCGGCCGGATGGTGGGCAGGGGCTGGCTGACCCGTCGGGGCATGCCGAGCATCACGGGGCGTCCCCGGCGAACAGTGGCGACGGCGGCCTCGATCTGGTTGCGCTCCTCGACGCTGAGGTCGTCGAGGTCGGCCTTGACCCGCTCGATCAGTCGGCGGATGCGTCGGATTTCCTCGTCGGACGGGCTGGCCTCGCTCTTGGCCCAGTCGTCGGCCTCGAAGGTGGACATTAGCCGCTCACGGCTTCGCAGCAGGTCATTGAGGTGGGCCTCAAGGTCCGGAAGGTAGGAGACGTCGGTTCGGTAGTGCTCGCAGCCGACGCAGCGGAAGCGAAGCGGGCAGCTGTGACCGCCCGCGGCGACGTTCGACGGTTCCAGGCAAATGCCGTAGGGGACGGAGACCTCGCCGATCGCGCGGCGGACGTGTTCGGATTCCATGAGTCCCTGTACTTTTCTCCAGACGCGGTTGCCGTGCCGGTCAAACTGCAGGGCGGCAACCCGGTCGACGGCTTCACGGCGCCGTTCCTGCGTGACGCGGTAGTAGCCCTGAGTCGTGGATAGTTGACGGTGGTCCATCAAAACGTTTAGTACGTCAACCGGGGTGCCGCGGTCAGCATGTCGTTGTGCGTAGGAGTGCCGGTAGGCGTAGGGAAAGATCCGAGACTTGTCGAACGGCAGCATCCTGACCACCGGGTTGCCGTTCTCGAGGACCTCCATCGGGACCATGAAGTCGGGCAACTTGTCGACCCAGGATCGGTGCGGTCCCCAGATGGTCTTGATGGGCTTGCTGCCGTCCGGATTGGCCCGGTGGGTGGGGAACAGCCTGAGCTGGTCAACCGGCGTGTCCGGGAAGCGTTCGCGGGTCCGCTGCTGCTGGGCGGTGATCACCGCGGCCGTCTCCTTAGCGATCGGCAGGCGCCGGCCCAGGCGGAAGGACTTGTTGTTGTCGTAGAGCAGGACGATCGTCCCGTCGGGGTCCTTGTCGAGACAGTCCCATCTCAGGCTGGCGGCCTCGTCAGACCGGCGGCCGGTGTCGATCAGGACCTCGACGCAGACCCGTACTTCCCGGTTGCTGCTTGCTTCCAGCAGGTCCAGGTTGTCGCAGAGCTGCTGCATGACCTCCTCGGGCAGGTCCCGGCCAGCCTCGGTGTCCTCCGGCTCGTCGGGCATGTCCTCCATCGTCAGTGCGAAGTCCGGCGGCAGGCCGTCCAAGGGCTGACCTGGACGGGTCAGGCCCGACGTACGCATCCAGGAGAGAACTTGCCGGACCTTCCGGGCGATCGAGCACCGGCTCGCCTGGCTGACCTCGCCGTTCTCGGTGAGGAACCCGAGCCGGTTGCAGAAACTCAGCACGTCTGTGCGGCCGAGGAGCCGGTGGTCGTTGCCGTGGTCGTCGCGTTGCAGCCACAGACTTTCCGACAGAAGTGCGATTGCGTTGATAAACGACTGCATAGCGCTTCTGGCTCCGCGGCCGCGGCGGCGGGCGATGTCGTTGTAAGCCCAGACCTTGACGGCCTCGTGTAAGGCCAGCTGGCGAATCTCGGTGAAGTTGAGGGTGCCCGAGAAGCCGAAGACAGCCAGGTCCCAGACGTCCTTGGTCCGCTCGGTCTCGGGCGTCGAGCCGAGGCGGGACAGGACTTGCTGGCAGCCCCTGACCAGCCCGCGGTCCGTCTTGTTCAGGCTGTCTGTGCCCCAGTCCTCGATCGTGGTCAGTCCCAGGACGCGCGCCTTGTCGCCGAGCTGGCGGAGCCAGTGGTCGTGAGTGCGGACGCCGCCTGCGGTGCGGGCCTGAAAGCCCAGCAGGAGTTCGGCGACGATCCGCAGCGGGAGCCCGCGGAGGCTGACCTCGCCGGACACCGCGACCGACGACATCATCCGGCGCCAGCGGTCCTCGTCGCCGTCGAATGTGCCGCGGCGGCGGGCGAGTTGGAGACGCTGCAGGTGGGCGGAGCAGTAGTCGATGGTGGGACTGTGCCGGTCGCGGTAGCAGGCGGCGACTCGGCAGCCGCCGAATCCCGGCATCGGCGTCAGTTCCGGCAGCGCGAGGAAGGCCTGCAGCGACAGTCCGCGCTTGGCCTTGTGGAAGTGGTGGGCGTCGCAGAGTCCCGATCGCGCGGTCCTGCGGGGGCGTTCGCAGTCGGGGACCTGGCAGCGGGACTGGCCGATGCACCGCCAGGTCCGCCGCGACGTCGTGATGAACGCGTCCTTGTCCAGCCCGGATACCTGCCAGTGCTCGTGGCAGGCGGAGCACAGGCGTCCGGCGCGGTCGACCCGCTTCTGGCAACCGGCGACCTCGCAACAGCCCTGGGCCAGGACCGGGTGGTCGGAGGGAAAGTGAACCACTCGTAGGTCCCAGTTCCAGTTGATGGCCTGCAGAAAGTCCGGGTTGAGGGACCGCATGATCAGCGAGGTCCGCGAATCGGCGGCGTCAGGAGTCGCAGGGAGAGGAAGAGGAGCGATCGCGGTGGACATGGCGATCACCGAACCCGGGGAGAGGGGACACGCTCGACTGCGACCCGCAGCCGCTCCGCCGCCGGATGAATATAGGGGCGAGCGGACTCCGGGTGCTTCTGGCCGAGCAGGGCCTGGACCTCGTCGAGCGTGGCGCCGGCGTCCGCCCAGTTGCTGCCCGCGGCATGTCGGCTCATGTGCGGAGCGACCTTCCGGGACAGTCCAGCCCGGCGGTTGAGCTCGTCGTAGAGCTCGTTGATCGCGTCCGGCGGCATCGGTTCGCCCAGCGGCTCGCGGAACAGGTTCACTAGGAGGAAGTCGCTGCCGCCGCTGCCGAGTAGCTCGTAGCGCTCGTCGAAGTACTGGTCGAAAGCCTGGACAACCAGGAAGTCGATCGGCTGACTCCACTCCTTGCGGGACTTCGACCAGGCGCCGTTCTGGTTCTGGCGCCGGACGACGTGCAGGTGGGCGCCTGCATGCCGGCAGCCCAGGGCCTTCGAGTCCGGCAGGAGGTGGCAGTCGGACCGGTGCAGTCCGGCTGCCTGGCCTCGGCGCAAGCCGACACGGCCCAGCAGGAGGACGATCAGCCGGTCGCGGGCGTTGCGGCAGGCCAGGAACATCGACACCAGTTCCTCGTCGCTCGCCCGGTCTACCTCGGTCTCGGGCTCTTGGAGCCGGTGCCGGGCACTGAGGCGATAGTGCAGTCGGCTGTCCTCGCCCTGAGCTTCCAGCGGCAGGTCCGAGGCGTCGCCCAGCTCGTAGATCTGCCCGAGCACCCACTGCGGAGCCTCGCCGACCGACACGGCGTAGGCCAGCAGCCCGCGGACCGCGGTCAGGACGCCGTTAATTCGGCGTTCTTTCCTGACCGTTGCCGACCCAGGGCCGAAGACCACAATCGAGTCGCCGTCGGCGTTCGCGCGAACGTCCCCACCTGGCCGCCGGGTGGGCGTCCACTTCAACCAGAGGATGAACAACCCTATGTCCCTGGCGGCCAGTCGCCAGTCACGGCCAGTGACCAGGCACCAGATCAGGTACAGAGATGCCCCACCAGCGTGAGCCTTCGTCGTACTCTCCGCCCGGCCCTTGCCGAAACGGAGGTGCCGAAGCCACTGATCAGGGATGGGAATAGGGCGAGCTTCATCGTCGACGACGGTCCAATACCGAGCGCCCGACGGCAGCACGACGGGGAAGGCCCGCATACGTAACTCCTTCTACATGTAGCTGTGCAGCAACTCGCCACAGAGAGCCACACCCCCCGAGAACGAGTCCCGCTCATCAACGAGGACCCCTCGCGCCACGTCACACAACACCCGGCAGCCCCCCATAGAACGCCGCGCTGACGCGCGGGACGGTCGTCGTCGAGGCGGAGCACCGCAGCGGCTCGCTGGTCACCGCACGGCGGGCCGCGGAGCTCGATCGGTACGTCATGGGGGTGCCCGGGCCGGTGACGTCACGGCTCTCCGCCGGCGTGCACCAACTGCTGAGGGCCGAGGGCACGGTGATCGGCAGTGCCGCGGAGGTGATCGAGCTGGTGGGCGGCATGGGGGAACTGGCGCCCGTCCCGCAGCGGCCGGCGTTTCCCCGGGATCTGCTGCACCCCGTCTCCGCCAGGCTGCTGGAGGCGCTGCCGGCGCAGGGTGCGGTCACCGCCGAGTGGCTGGCGCAGGCAGCGGGCACCGCCGTCGCGGGCACGCTGCCCCGGCTGCGGGAGTTGCGGTCACTGGGCTTCGTCGAACGGGTCGGAGCGCGCTGGCTGCTCGTCCACTCGTCCGGCCGACACCCCAACAGGTGACAGATCGGTCCTTGACCTGGAGCGACCGAGTGAAAGAGTGAGCACATGAGCACAGAACGTCACCGTTCAGGTGTGGACGCGGCCCGATGCGGCTGCCCGCCTTAGCTCCGAGGTGCGTGCCGAGGAACGTATCTGCGCATCCCGTATCGAACGGCCATCGCGCAATGCGACCCGCTGATGACGCTACGCTCACGAGGTTCTTCCTGCTGACCGACGTTCCGACCACGGCAGAACGGCTCTAGGTGACGAATGCCCCAGCACACGTCCGGGTCCCGACGCACGGCCACGGCGGTTCCGCCACAGGCCGTGGCGGCCGCGCGCACCACCGCACCCAGCTCTCTGCACGAGTTGTGGCGGTCGTACAAGGACACCGGTGACGAGCGGCTCCGGGAGCAGCTGATCCTGCACTACTCACCGCTGGTGAAGTACGTGGCGGGGCGGGTCAGCGTGGGACTTCCGGCCAACGTCGAGCAGGCCGACTTCGTCTCCTCCGGCGTCTTCGGTCTCATCGACGCCATCGAGAAGTTCGACCCGAACCGGTCGATCAAGTTCGAGACGTACGCGATCACCCGCATCCGCGGCGCCATGATCGACGAGCTGAGAGCCCTGGACTGGATTCCCCGGTCGGTCCGTCAGAAGGCCCGCGCGGTGGAGCGTGCCTACGCCACCCTGGAGGCCTCCCTCAGGCGATCGCCCTCAGAGGCCGAGGTCGCCGGCGAGATGGGCATCCAGCTGGAAGAACTGCACGGTGTGTTCAGCCAGCTCTCCCTGGCCAACGTCGTCGCCCTCGAGGAACTCCTGCACGTGGGCGGTGAAAGCGGCGACCGGCTGAGCCTGATGGACACACTCGAGGACACGGCCGCCGACAACCCGGTGGAGATCGCCGAGGACCGGGAGCTGCGCCGGCTGCTGGCCCGTGCGGTCAACACCCTGCCGGACCGGGAGAAGACGGTCGTCACGCTCTACTACTACGAAGGGCTCACGCTCTCCGAGATCGGGCAGGTCCTCGGGGTCACCGAGAGCCGGGTCAGTCAGATCCACACCAAGTCCGTACTGCAGCTCAGGGCCAAACTCGCCGAGCTCGGACGCTGAATCGTCCCTGCCGACCGCTGCCGGCGATCACCTCATTCCGCCCCCGCCCCCGCCCCCGCCTCCGGCACTCCGGGCCCCGGACTCCCGCTCCGGCTCGGTTCCTGGACGATCACACGTAATTCCTGGCCGCACTCCCAGGCTCCCCGCCCTACCGCCCGCGTAATGCCGCTACCGGAGTTCGAGCCGCGCCCGTCGTCAACTCCGCTCCGGGCAGCAAGCTCCTTCTCCCGTCCCCGCCCCAGGTCTTCCGCCCCGCCGTGACCCCAGGTGTTCGGCCCTGCCGTGAAAACCAGCCAGGCCCTATGGTGGTGGCGTGCCCAGGATTCGAGCGGCCTCGGTGGCCGAGCACCGGAACATGCAGCGCAGCGCCCTGCTGGACGCTGCCCGCTCCCTGCTGTCGGAAGGCGGGACCGACGCGCTGACCTTTCCTGCGCTCGCCGAACGCACCGGCCTGGCGCGCTCCTCCGTCTACGAGTACTTCCGTTCGCGGGCGGCCGTCGTCGAGGAGCTGTGCGCGGCGGACTTCCCCGTCTGGGCTGCCGAGGTCGAGTCCGCCATGGCGGCTGCTCCCTCGGCTGAGGCGAAGATCGAGGCGTACGTACGCCGCCAGCTCGCACTGGTCGGTGACCGCCGGCACCGGGCCGTCGTGGCGATCTCCGCGGGTGAGCTCGACCAGGGCGCCAGGGAGAAGATCCGCGCCGCCCACGGTGGCCTGATCGCCATGACTGTCGAGGCTCTCGAGGAGCTCGGGCACGACCAGCCCCGGCTGGCCGCCATGCTGCTGCAGGGCATCGTCGACGCCGCGGTGCGCCGCATCGAACTGGGTGCAGCCGAGGATCCCGACCGCATCACGCGGGCCGCCGTCTCCATGGCGCTGCACGGCGTCAACGGCCGACGCCCCTGACCCTGCCCGCTCCGCGGCTGCCGCGCGGTAGCCGCCACTTCGCCCAGCCGGCTGCGGTGGCCAGTGCCACTGCTGCCAGCGCGGCCGGCCACGAGGGCGGCTCGGGCCTCGCTGCCGGAGCCGCCCGCCGAGCCGCAGCCGGGACTGCGGAGAGCGTGCGCGGTGCGGAGGTCGTGGAGTCTGTGGAATTCGTAGTACCTGCGGAAGGCGTGAGACCTGCGTCAACGGTGGGCGCCGCCGGGTCTGGCCCGGCCTCCGAGTCCGCTTCTCGCCACGGCCCGGCG
>NZ_BAAHCA010000007.1:0-36769 GCF_054776295.1 Streptomyces sparsus | reverse complement strand
CGCGACGACATCGCCGCCGGCCGGCGGCACGGCCCCCGCATCCTCAGCGCCGGCACGCCGCTGACGGGCGTCGGCGGCCACTGCTGGTTCCTCGGCGGTGAGGTCGACGGCCCGGACGCCATCCGGGAGTTGGTCCGGCGCAACGCGGAACTCGGAGTGGACGTGATCAAGGTGATGGCGACGGGAGGCGGCGTCACGAAGAACGGCCCCCCGATCTGGGCCTCGCAGTTCACCCCGGCGGAGCTGCGCCTCGTCGTGGCGGAGGCGGCCCGCGCCGGACTGCCGGTCGCGGCCCACGCGCACGGCACCGAGGGCATCGCCGCCGCGATCGCCGCCGGTGTGGCCACCGTCGAGCACTGCACGTGGATCGCCGAGCACGGATTCGACCTGCGGGAGGAGCTGGTCGCGGAGATCGTGGCGAAGGGCATCCACGTCTGCCCGGCGGCCAGCCCGGACTGGCGCGGCTTCGCCCAGCGCTTCGGACCCGAGCGGGCCGGGCAGATGTTCGACCACCTGCGCTGGATGCGCGAGCAGGGGGTACCGCTGATCGCGGGTACCGACGCCGGCGTGAGCCGCGCCGTCTTCGACGACTTCGTCTCCAGCCTGGAGTTCTTCGAGTACCTCGGCTGCACTCCCGCCGAGGTACTCGACCTGGCCACGGGTGAGGCCGCGCGGGCGCTCGGCATCGCCGACACCACCGCCCGCCTCCGGCCCGGCTACCGCGCGGACCTGTTGGTCGTCGACGGCAACCCGCTCAGCGACCTCCAGGCCCTGCGCCGCGTACGCCTGGTCATGTCCGGCGGCCGTCTCTGCCCCTGACGCTTGCCGGGAACGCCGCACACCGACCCGCGGAGTGTGGGGGCTGCCGGACGGGTGGTCAGGCGTCGTCGTCGAACGGTTCGTCGTTCCAGCGGAACCACGCACGGTCTCCGTCGACGTGAAGCAGGAACTCCGGAACGGGACCGTCGGGCGACGCCAACGAGACAGCCGCTGCGATCTCGTCGTAGACCTTCTCCCACTCGGCCCAGTGCTCGGCATCGTCGAACGCAGCCAGTTCGAGCTCACGCGCGAACAGGTGCCGGACCTCGGTGAAGGCTGGCCCAGCTGTGAACCTGCCGTACAGCCAGGGGAAATCGGCCTTCTCGATCGCGATCTCACCCACCAGCTCCTGAGCGCGCCACACCTGCCAGACCTCGTCCGTGAACCCCACCCGTCGCTCCCCCGCATTGTATGCCGTTCTCAGCCTCGCGCACCATAGTCCCCGGTACCTGTGACACCCGATGGTGCGGCCCCGCTCAAAGCCGCCATGTCACGGCGGCCGAACCCACGTCAGCCTGGTCCGCGCAGGCAGCGGACGACGAACGTCATGTGCTGGAGACTGCCGGCTCGCAGCCACTGCTCGTGCTGGCCGGTGCCCTTGCTGGACGTGAGCGGCCCGCCGGCGCAGGCACGCAACCACGCCTCGCCCGCGCTGGCGTTCTCACCCCGGAACTCGGGCAGTTCGACGATGCGGGCGGCTGCCGCCCGGGCGATCGCCGTGCGATGTCTGCCACCGGTCAGGACCTTGCACAGCACGAACGAGCGCTCGGTCGTGTAGCGCAGCAGCCCCCACGGCGGCCCGTTCCTGGAGGGCGCCTGGGCCAGGGCGGTCGTGGGCTGCACGCAGTAGTCGCCGTAACGCAGTCGCGGGAGATACGTGCGGCGCCCGGCCCGCACCTCGTCCCAGGTCTCCCAGTCACCGCGCGGCTCCTCCCGTACCCGCCCAACCTCGACAAGGTCGCCGGTGACCGGGGGGAAGGCCCCGCAGAGCACGGCGACGGTACGCCAGCGCTCCCGCAACGGCACCAACTCGTCGAGCGCCCGCAACGCCTCCTTGCCCGCCTCGCGACGCACGGCGCCGACACTGCCGAGGTCCAGCAGCAGATCAACGGGCACCGAGGGATCACCACGGGCGAGAAGCCGGCCGACCCGCTCCGGGACGACGCCGTCCCACTCCCCCGGCAGCACGACACGGAGACCGAGCCCGCTGCCGCGGACGTGGGCCGCGTCCCAGGCGGCCTCCTGCTGGGCCCTGCCCCGTCCGGGACCGGTGACGGGGCGCAGCAGCGACGACTCGTCGTACGCGGCCAGGAAGCGTTCGACCGCGGTGGTCTGCGCGTCGTCGGCGAACGGCGCGTCGACCCAGCCGGGGTGGCGCCGGTGAGCCCCCCTCACCGCGGTCAGTTCCGCCTGGTGCAGGGGCCCCACGTAGTCGGCCGCCGGCATTCCGGGGCACGGGGGCAGGTTCCACAGCGGCACCACCGCCGCCTGCACGTCCGGCGCGAGGTGCTCGTAGGCCGTCCTGGCGTGCCGCCGGACGGGTAGGACGGGAACATAGAGCGGTTCGGCCATCGCGGCTCCCCCTCGGCGCAGCCCCGCGTGCTTCCCTCCCGTTCAGGGTCGAGGTGTGACCGAGCGAGTCGAAAGGGAGCGTTTTCAGCCTGGTGTCCGAAATGCCACAGCCGTGGCGGCGGTACCGCGGTGCGGGGCCGGCCGTCGGGGGTGAGGGAGCGCACGGGCAGGCGGGCAGGCGGGCAGGCGGGCAGGCGGGCAGGCGGGCAGGCGGGCTCAACGACGGGTGCTTAGAATCGGGTTCCATGTCTAAGCCTGACGAGCTGCTCGTCGAAGTCGCCGCCCTGGTGGAGTCCGGGCAGAGCAATCAGATGTCCTTGACGGTGGTCACCAGCGGGACCGTCATCACCGGCCGATTGGCCCCCGAAGCCGCCTGGCGGCAGCGCGTCTCGGAGGTGCTGACGGGCTCCGCGACCCTGAGTGGTTTCTCCGCTGTGTTCGACACCCCGCCGAAGCAGGACGGGCCACCCACCCACCTGCACTTCCACGTCGCGCGCATCCTGCAGGGCACGGTGGGCATTCCCGAGACGGGTGGCATGTACCGGGTGGCGATCGAGGGCGTCAGCGCCTGGACCATGGGCGACTTCAGCTACTCCGAGCGCTGAGCGACCCACTCGCGGAAGACCGGTACGCACAGTGCGGCCCGCCCGGCACACGCCGGGCGGGCCCTACCTGCGCCTGCCCTCCCCCACGACGCACCCGGCTACCGATACGGGAGCCGGGTGGCGCACGCCGACCGGGCTCCATCGCACTTCCCACCTGTCCGGGCGACGCCGACACGGTATGCGGTCGTCGCCACGGCGAAGCTGCCCGGCCCCCGTGCGCCGCGCGGGGCCTCCCGCAGGCCCGCCTTCGCCCACCGCACGGGCTCGTCCGGCATCGGCTCACGCATCGTGGAGTTGCCGTTGCGGTCTTCCCTGGAGCGCCCCCTGCGGTGGGTTCCCACCGATAGGATTCGCCAGGTCTGCGGCCTTGAGGGGAGCGCCGCGGCGGCCCGGGGCCGGGCAACGAAGCGACACGGCGGCAAGAGGCGGGACGGCGCATGCGGGAAGGCCGGTGGACGACGGTCACCGAGTCCGGGTTCGACCACGAGCACCGCGGTCTGGAAGCCATCCGGAAGCGGCTTCCGGACGCCGATCCGTGGCGGGCGTGGTCGAACTTCACCTTCACCGCGCACACCGGTCACGTCCGGGAGGTGGATCTCCTCGTCGTCGCCCCCGGCGGGGTGTACATGATCGAGCTGAAGGACTGGCACGGCTCGGTGACCAGCGAGAACGGCACCTGGATCCAGACCACTCCCGGCGGCCACCGGCGTCCGCACGGCAATCCCCTGCACCTGGTCAACAAGAAGGCGAAGGAACTGGCGTCGCTCCTTGGCCAGAACGGCCGGCGGGTGTGGGTCGGCGAGGCGGTCTGCTTCACCGACGGCGGCCTGCGCATCCGTCTTCCCGCGCACGACCAGAACGGCGTCTACGGCGTCGAGGAGTTGGTGGCGATGCTCGAGCAGCCGCCGCGCGACGAGCGGCGGCGGATCACGGGCATCGGTTCCCGTGAGGTGAAGGCGGCGCTGGACCGGGTCGGCATCCGGCGCAGCGAGGCCGAGTACAAGGTGGGCCCGTACCACCTGGAGCGGAAGTCCTTCGACTCCGGCGAGACCTGGGCCGACTACCGGGCGAAGCACAGCGAGCTGCCCGAGGTGGCCCGGGTGCGGGTCTATCTGAGCGAGCGCGGGTCGGAGAAGTCGATCCGGCGGTCGGTGGAGAACGCGGCCCGCCGGGAGGCGGCCGTGCTCCAGCGGTTCCGCCACCCGGGTGTCGTCCACCTCAAGCAGTACTTCCCCTCCGGTCACACCGCGGGCCCCGCGCTGATCTTCGAATACCACCCGCAGACCCTCCGGCTGGACGAGTACCTGCTCCAGCACGGCAAGGGGCTAGACATCCTCGGCCGCATGGCGCTGGTCCGCCAGCTCGCGGAGACGATGCGCTCCGCGCACTCCAGCCGCATTCACCACCGCGCGCTGGCCGCCCGCTCGGTGCACGTGGTTCCGCGTCCCCGAGGCCGTCGCGGGCAGGCGGTCGGTGAGGACGCGGCCTGGTTGAACCCGCGGCTGGAGATCTCGGACTGGCAGATCGCCACGCAGCGTGCCGCCGGAACGGGTGATGGAAGCAGCAGCGGCGTGCACCGCCTCGCGCCGACGTCCCTGTCCGCGACGCACCTTCCGAAGAGTTCGGACCCCTATCTTGCCCCGGAGCTGACAGCCCTCCACGCCGATCCGGTGTACCTCGACGTGTACGGCCTGGGGGTGCTCACCTACCTGCTGGTGACGGGCAGGCCCCCGGCGGCCAGCCAGGCCGAGTTGCTGGCGCGGCTGGAGGCGGGCGAGGGGCTGCGCCCAAGCTCCCTGGTGGACGGCCTGTCCGAGGACATCGACGAACTGGTGCAGGCGGCGACCGCGTACCGGCCGGGGCAGCGCCTGTCGTCCGTGGACGAGTTCCTGGAGATGCTGGAGATCGTCGAGGACGGTCTGACCGCGCCGAGCGCCGTCTCCGACGGCGTGTCCGAGGGTGAGGCCGCCGCGGACGTCGAGGAGAAGGACCCGCTGGAGGCGGTCGCCGGGGACGTGCTCGGCGGGCGCTGGGAGGTGCGCCGACGCCTCGGCACCGGGTCCACCAGCCGGGCGTTCCTGGTGCGCGACCTGGAGGCGGAGGCCCGCCGGACGCGTCCGCTGGCGGTGCTGAAGGTGGCACTGTCGGACAGCAGGGGCGTGGTGCTGACCCGCGAGGCCGAGGTGATGGGCCGACTGCGTCCCGACTCGCGGGTGATCCGGCTGGTCGAGCCGGAACCGCTGCGCGTCGTGAACCGAACCGTGCTGGTCCTGGAGTACGTCGGCGACGAGCGGGACACCGACGACCGGGCGGCGGACGCCGCCGAGTCCGGCACGCCCTCGCGCTCCCGCCGCCGGGACGAGACGGTCGCCCGCCAGTTGCGCGAACGCGGCCGGCTCCAGATGGACCAGTTGGAGGCGTACGGCGACTACCTGTTCGGTGCCGTGGACTTCCTGGAGGGCGAGAGTGTCTGGCACCGCGACATCAAGCCGGACAACATCGCCATCCGCATCCGCCCCAACCGCACCCGTGAACTCGTCCTCATCGACTTCTCCCTCGCGGGTTATCCGGCGAAGGACACCGACGCCGGCACCGAGGGCTATCTCGACCCGTTCGTCGGCACCCTGACCCGCTCCACGTACGACTCGCACGCCGAGCGGTACGCCGTCGCGGTCACCCTGCACCAGATGGCCTCGGGTGAACTGCCCCGGTGGGGTGACGGCTCGGTGCCGCCCCGGATGACCGACCCGGGCGAGTTCCCGTATCCGGTCATCGCGGCCGACGCCTTCGAGCCCGCGGTGCGGGACGGCCTGGTGGCCTTCTTCCGCAAGGCCCTGCACCGCCACGCGACGCGGCGCTTCCCCGAGCTGAAGCCGATGCGGGACGCCTGGAAGCGGATCTTCCTCGACGCCTCGCAGACGCCGCCGTCCAGCCACCGTCCGCGCCAGCTTGAACCGGCGCCCGTCGAGGCCGCAGCCGGGGGCGGGCGGCCCGCCATCGCGGACGCCGAGCCGCTCACCGCCGACGAGCAGCGCGACCGCCTGGCGGAGCAGGTCACCCGGGAGACCCACCTGTCGGCCGCAGGTCTGACCCCGGCCGCCGAGTCCTTCCTGTACGGCCTCGGCATCACCACCGTCGGCGGCCTGCTCGACCACAGCCGCAGCAAGCTGCTCAACGCCCCCGGCCTGGGCACCAAGACCCGCACCGAGGTGCAGCGCCGCCAGCGGCAGTGGGGAAAGCTGCTGCGTGAGGCGCCGCTCTCCCCGCTCACCCCGAAGGGTCGCGCGGAGGCGAAGGAGGAGCTGGCCCAGCTCACCGTCACCGAGTCGGCGATGCTGGGCGCGCTCGCCGTGGGCGAGGGCGCGGGCGGCCTGAGCGAGTCCGCGCTGCGCTCGGTGAGCCTGGACGCCCTGGCCACGCTCTTCGTGCCGGAGCTGAACAACAACCGCTCCAACAGCAACAAGGTCGAGATGGTCCGGCTGCTGCTGCGCCTGCCGAACGAGCGCGGTGAGCTGCCGGGCATCGGGGTCTGGCCGAAGCAGAAGGACGTGGCGGAGGCGCTCGGCCTGTCCGCCGGACGCATCCCGCAGATGCTGAAGGAGGAACGCAAGCGCTGGAAGAAGCACCCGGCGATCCAGGCGCTGCGCGAGGAGATCATCGACCTGCTGGTGGGACTGGGCCGGGTGGCGTCCGCCGTCGAGATCGCCGACGCCCTGTCCGTGCGACGCGGCACCCAGCTCCCGGGCCGCGAGCAGCGCCGCGCGCTGGCCCTCGCCGCGGTGCGGGCCGTGGTGGAGGTCGAGCAACTCCAGCCGGAGGAGGCGGAGTTCCAGCACCAGGCCAACCGCAAGGCAACCGAGGACGCGCTGGCCGCCGGGCTGCTGGCGCTGGACGTGCGGGAGGGCGACGGGCCGGACACCCCGGCCGCCCCCGGCCTGCTCGACTACGCGTCACGTCTGGGCCGGACCGCGGACCGGCTGGCCGGTCTGGAGACACTGCCGACCGCCACCACCGTCCTGGCCGATCTGAGCGCGCTCACTCCGCCGCCCGGACTGATCGAGTGGGACGAGCGGCGGCTCGTCGAGCTGGCCGCCTCCGCCTCGGTGAACGCCGCCGCCACACCCCGCCTGGAGATCTACCCGCGCGACCTGCCACTGGTCCGGGCGCTGCGCCTCACCCAGGCGGGCCTGGTGCGGCTGATCCCCAGCGTTCCCGACGCCCGGCAGCCGGGCCTGCCGCCCGGCGACGTGCACGAGCGGGTACGGACGCGCTTCCCAGAGCTGGTGGTGCCGGACGGCCGGGGCGGGACGACGCGTGAGCTGCCGCTCGGCGGCCGTCTGACGAAGGCCCTGCGCGACGCCGGCTTCGACCTCACCCTCTCGACCCGGGAGGACACCAGGACGCTGCGCTACCTCCCCACCCGGATGGACAACGCGTCCAGCTACCTGACGTCCGGCACCTCCCGACGCGCCACCGACGTCGGCGCGGTGACCCGCTACTCGGACGATCCGCTGCTGGCCGGCGCGGTCCGCGCGGACGAGCGCCTCACCGCCTCGGCCCGGCGGGACGGCTACCGGGTCCTGACCGTGCACGACGGCCGCACCCCCGAAGCGGTGCGCAGGCTGTCCGCGGACCGCATCGGCGCCCAGCCGGTGTCGGTGACGGCGCTGTTCCTGGAGGCCCTGCACGCCCTCGTCCCGCCCGGCACGAAGCCGACCTGGGAGACGCTGCTCAAGGCGGACGTGGCCGAACCGGGCTCGCGCGGCGCGGCGAAGTTCACCGAGTACGCCCGGACGGCCTGGGGCACGGTCGAGCCGCGGGTGCGGGACCTGCTGTCGCCGGAGGCAGGGACGGGCCCGGTGCTGCTGACGGAGGTCGCCGTCTTCGCGCGGTACGACGCGATGGGCGTCCTGGACCGGCTGGCGGACGCCGCCCGGCAGGGCGGACGCGGCCTGTGGCTGCTGGTCCCGCAGCCCGACCCGGCACGCGAACCCAGACTCGGGTCGGTGGCGGTCGCGTACCAGGCGGGCCTGGGCGAATGGATAGAGCTTCCGGACTCGTGGGTGCGCGACAACCACCGGTCCGGTGTGGTCGACATGCACGGCAGCAGAACCAAGGGAGACAACAAGTGATCGACCGCAAAGCCCTGTTGGACGACCTGAAGCAACAGGTCAAGGCGGTGGAGACGGACCTCGCACAGCAGGTGAAGGCGGTCGGTGAGGTCGGCACCCGGCTGCGTGCGGAGCACGAGCGGGCGCGGAAGCTGGGCCGTACGGCGGCAACCTGGAACTCCTGGCTGGACGAGCGGGTCACGCAAGTCGCCGTGGCCTGGGTGCTGGGCACGGTGTTCGTGCGCTTCAGCGAGGACAACCGTCTCGTCCCCGAGCCCTACCTGACGGCGCCGGAGACCGACCGCCGCGACCTGGCCCTCGCCCGGTTCGAGGAGTACGTCGCGAAGTCCGAGGATCCGACGTACCGGGGCTGGTTGGAGCGGGCCTTCGAGGAGCTGGGCGCGGGACAGGCGGGCCGGCTGCTGTTCGACCGGCGGCACAACCCGCTGTACCAGATCCCGCTGTCGCACGACGGCGCCCGCGACCTCGTCGACTTCTGGCGCACCCGCGACGAGGCGGGCACCCTCGTCCACGACTTCACCGACCCGCTGGAGGTGGACGGCGACGGCACCAGCGGCTGGGACACCCGCTTCCTCGGCGACCTCTACCAGGACCTCAGCGAAGCCGCCCGCAAGACGTACGCGCTGCTCCAGACGCCGGAGTTCGTCGAGGAGTTCATCCTCGACCGGACCATGGACCCGGCCGTGCGGGAGTTCGGCTACGACGGCCTGAAGATGATCGACCCCACCTGCGGCTCCGGCCACTTCGTCCTGGGCGCCTTCCGCCGCCTGGTCCGGCTCTGGGACGAGGGCCAGCCGGGCCGTGACGTGCACGAACGCGTCCGGGCAGCACTGGACTCCGTGCACGGCGTCGACCTCAACCCCTTCGCCGTGGCCATCGCCCGGTTCCGCCTGCTGGTCGCCGCGATGGCGGCCAGCGGCGTGCACACGCTCGCAGAGGCGGCGAAGTACGAGTGGCCGATCCACCTCGCCGTGGGCGACTCCCTCATCAAGCACCGGCACAAGCAGGGCAACCTCTTCGACGACCTGGAGGAGGACGGCGCCGACGAACTCGCCGACTTCAAGTACCACACCGAGGACGTGCAGGAGCACCCGGACATCCTCCGCCAAGGCCGCTACCACGTCGTCGTCGGCAACCCGCCGTACATCACGGTCAAGGACAAGAAGCTCAACGAGCTGTACCGCGAGCTGTACGACGCCTGCGCGGGCAAGTACGCACTTTCGGTGCCGTTCGCCCAGCGGTTTTTCGAGTTGGCAATGGTGGGCGACGCGGAGAGCGGGCGCGGCTACGGCATGGTCGGCCAGATCACAGCGAACTCGTTCATGAAGCGGGAGTTCGGGACTCGGCTGATCGAGACGTACTTCGGTCACGAGGTGGAACTGACCGAGGTCATCGACACCTCAGGGGCATACATTCCGGGGCACGGGACACCGACGGTGATCCTAATGGGGAGGCGACGGGGAGGCGACGGTCGATCTCAGACCATTCGCACCGTGCGAAGCATCCAGGGAGAGCCCAGCTCGCCAGTCCACCCAGAAAAGGGATTGGTATGGGGTGCCATCAGACGGCAAATCGACGACCCTGGATCAGTAAGCCAGTGGATTTCAGTTGATGACCTACATCGCAATCGCTACTTCGGAAAGTCGCCATGGATCCTGCTAGACGGAGGGCTTGAACTTGTTCAGCATATCGAAAAAGGAGCAGCCTCAAACCTTCGAGAACATCTTGCACTAGACATCGGCTTCGGAGGAATCACAGCAGAGGATGACGCCTTCCTCTACCCCAACTTGCGAGCAGCCCAGCGATTTGGCCTCGAAAGCACCATGCCAATGGTCACCGGGGACGCCGTTCGAGACTACATAATTAATCCCCAGTTCACCAGCGCCTGGCCGTATCGAGAAAACCTGGAGGCACACGCAGCCGAAGACATTCCGGGAATCATGCGCACCTTGTGGCCGAATCGACGCATTCTTCAAAGACGCAAACGCTTCGGAAGGGTGATTGAAACCCTTCCCGATCTCAACTGGTTCGAGTACGGGGAGCTATACAAAGAAAAACTCCGCCATTCGACATCCATCACATTCGCCGAAGTCGCCACACATAATCACTTCGCACTAGACAACGGAAGGAAGGTTTTTAAGCAGACCGCCCCCCTAATCAAGCTAAATAAAAACTCACACATTAGCGATCATCACAACATTGTTGGATTCTTGAATAGCTCGACAGCGGCGCTATGGCTAAAAATGAAGTGCCACAATAAGGGCAGCACCGTCGACTCTCGCGGCGCCCGCCAGACCACGGTCCCGTTTGAAGACTTTTACCAGCTTAACGGAACAAATGTTGCCAAGTTCCCACTCCCAAGCAGTAACACAATTCACATCTCAACGAAAATTCACGCACTAATTCAAGATTTCACCGCCACGGGTCCTGCTGCTGTTACAGCGGAAACCCTTCCTACTACCTCGAGGCTCTACAGGGCCCGCGACACGTGGCACTCCACCCGCGCCCGGATGATCGCACTGCAAGAGGAACTAGACTGGCAGGTGTATTCACACTATGAGTTGCACCCCGAGGATTTGTTCATCTCAAGCGATCCTGATTCTGCCGAGATCCCCGCACTTTCTCTAGGTCAGCGCGCCTTTGAGATCGTGCTAGCACGCAGGATCGCGGCAGGCGAAGCCAGCGATGAGTGGTTCAAGCGGCATGGGTCTACGCCCATCACTGAGATCCCGGAGCACTGGCCGGCCGCCTACCGGGATGTCGTGCAGAAGCGGATTGACGCGATCGAGTCGTCGCGGGCCATCGGCATGATCGAGCGGCCGGAGTACAAGCGGCGGTGGGCCACCGAGGGGTGGGACTCGCTTCAGGAGAAGGCACTGCGGTCCTGGCTGCTGGACCGGATCGAGGGCCGGGCGCACTGGTTCGACGAGAACGAGACACCTGCTCTCATCACGCTGTCTCGACTCACCGACAATCTGTCGCGCGACGAGGACTTCGTCTCCGTCGCCAAGATCTACGCCCCCCGCAAGGAACTTCCCGCCGTCGTGGCCGAGTTGATGAGCGTCGAGCACGTGCCGTTCCTGGCCGCTCTGCGCTACAAGCAGTCCGGACTGAAGAAGCGGGCGGACTGGGAGCACGTCTGGGACCTTCAGCGGCAGGAGGACGCAGCTCCGGACGAGCCGGCGAAGCGCAAGATCCGGGACACCATCCCCGTGCCGCCGAAGTACACCTCGGCGGACTTCCTGCGGCCCTCCTACTGGCGAGCGCGCGGCAAACTGGACGTGCCCAAGGAGCGGTTCATCTCCTACGGCCAGACGAACGCGGCCACGCCGCAGCTCTACGGCTGGGCCGGCTGGGACCACCGGGAGCAGGCGGTCGCGCTCGACACGTACATCGCCACCCACGAGGCGCTGACGACCGAAGAAGTCACCCCGCTCCTGGCCGGGCTGCTGGAACTCCAGCCGTGGCTGGACCAGTGGCACAACGAGCCCGATCCTGTCTTCGCACCGACCCCGGCGAAGTTCTTCGAGGGCGACCGCCAGATGGAACAGGGCAAGCACCGCCTCACCGACGACGACCTGCGCGCCTGGCGCCCCGCCGCCACTCGAGGACGCCGCACCACCAACAAGTAGCCTGCCCGACAGCGCTGACGGCCCTGGCGATCAGAACCGATCGCCAGGGCCGTCAGCATTGCTCATGCAGTCAACTGGTCAGTGCTGACAGCAGACACGAAGGAGGACCAAGCCGCAGAAGAGATCACAAGCGCTGGGCCCTCCGGGTTCTTGCTGTCACGCACAGGCACGACAGCGGGGAGGCCGTCAGCCACTTCCACGCACTGACCGCCGTCCGAATTGCTGTAGCTGCTCTTGCGCCACGCCACGGCGCTCAGGTCGATGGTTCGCATGGCGCTTCCTCCAACACGCGCAGGATGTACTTGCGCGACTCCTCCGGGGACAGGGCCAAGTCGCGTACCGCATCGTACATTTGCTGGAGACACTCCACCTGACCCGCCGCCTCGATGAGATCGCCTCGGCTCGCACTCTCGACGTAGGCCACGGTACGACCGTCGGGCTCCCGCAGGAACATGACGTCCGTGTGGGCAAGGCTGTGGGGTCCAGCGCTGTGCAGCAGCACTTGCAGCGTCACCGCCGGGCGTTTGGACATCTCGGCCAGATGCACCAACTGTTCGCGCCACGCTGCCCGGTCCCTCAACGGCGTACGTAGCACCGTCTCGGAGAAGATCGACCGAAACTGCGGCGCACTGTCGCCTTCCAGCAGGTCGCAGCGGCTCAGCCGGGCCTTGACCTGTTGCTCGACCTCTTCGTCCTTCAGGCGCCCCGCCGCCAGCACCTCCCTCGCGTACCCGGAGGTCTGCAACAACCCTGGCAACACGCCCACCGCGAAGTGCCACATGCTCACCGCCTCCGCCTCCAGGGCCATGTAGCGGCGGTAGCGCTCGCGGAACTGGGTGTGGTCGCCGGCCGCCAGCTCCCACAGGGCCAGCAGCAGACCCGGCGTCTCGTAGTAGGTGTCGAGCGCCTGGACCAGCTCCGGGCTGCCCAGCGTCTCGCCCTTCTCCAGCTTGCCGAACAACGACCAGTCCCAGCCCAGCCGTTCACCCACCTGCCGCAGACTCACCCCCCGCGTCGCCCGCAGTCTGCGCACCTCCTCCGCGAACCGCTGGCGTGGTTCCTGACTCCGGCCGGTGATGACGCGACGCTGCGGCATACCGCTCCCCCTCGTACCTCTGGCGCTGATGGTCGACGTGGAACGTGTGGCAGTCACTCCACGGGCCGCGGCAGCACAGCCCGCGCACGACGCCGGTCGTTCCCGTACGGGCGCATTCTCGTGACACCCGCACTACGCACAGTAATAGAGCCTGCGCAGCCGGGTCAGGAGAACAGCACACCCGCCCCCACGAAGGAAGCGACTCCCATGAGCGCAACACCGGAAGACCACCACGCCCCCGTCCCCGTCCCGTCGTCCGCAACCAGCAGCCCGCCGCCGTCCCCCAAGATCCAGGAAGCGCTGGACGCCCGCGACGCACTCGCCTACGCCCTCTCCCGGGCCGGCATCCAACTCCCCGCCATGGACATCCGCACCCCCTGGCCGGACGTACGGGAGGGTGAACCGCGCTACGCGCTCGTCCAGCTCGGCGTGTGCTCGGCCCCCGTCGCCCACGCCCTCGCCGAGGTGATCACCAAGGGGACCGCCCGATGACAACCACCGGCACCCCGGACCCCACCCCCCGTCCCACCATCCGCCCGACGCCGGACCCCACCCCAGCCCTCACCCGCGAGGCGGACACCGCCAGGGCCACCCACCAGCCACGCGAGCGCAGCACCCCCTCCATCGGCGACGTGGCCTCCGTCGGGGATGCCGTGCGCGACATCGCCAGCGAACGTGTGGGACGGGTCATGGGCCGCGAAGGGCCCTACGTCCAGTTGCGCCCGCTCGCCGGTGGCCGCGAATGGGACGCCGAACCGGGCGACCTGCGCCCCATGAGCCAGTCCGAACTGCTGAGCGCCCTCCTCACCGAACTCAACGCCCGCAGCCGCCGCACACTGTGAGCCCCGGCCCGACCCGTCCCGTCGGCAGACCAAGCCAGAGGCAACCGCCCAGCCCATTAGCGCCAGTGAGGGCCTCGAACGGTCATCGGCTGTGTGCCCTGTTCGAGCTGGCTCGCCACACCGGACTCCGCAAGGGCGAACTCCTCGGACTACGCTGGGAAGACCTCGACCTCGACACGGGCACCGCCGCCATCCGCCGCACCCTTCAGCGCACCACCACAGGCGGACTCACCACGCTGCCCACCAAGACGCGGGCCTCCGAACGACGCATCGCCCTCCCCACCCGCTGCCTCCAGTCACTGAAGCACCACCACGAACAGCAGCAGCGCGAACGCGAGATCGCGGGCGCAGCGTGGCAGCACAGCGGGCACGTGTTCACCACCGCGCCGGGCAGAGCGATCGACCCGACCAACCTCACCCGAACCTTCACCACACTCCTCCGCAAGGCCGACCTCCGCCGCATCCGCTTCCACGACCTCCGCCATTCGACCGCCACTCTGCTCCTGGAACAGGGCGTCGAACTCGTCGTCATCAAGGAACTCCTCGGCATTGCGCTCGGCAGCCCTGATACCACCGAGACGGCGCGCTCTGACGGCGATGAACCGCCGCCCTGTGCCGCCCTCGTCCGCTGACGTTGCCGTCAACTACTGCCGTCACCCCATACTGAAGCCCCGCCAGGATGCACCTGGCGGGGCTTCAGGTTTGCTTCAGCGACCTTTTGCCGACCGACGCAGAACCTCTATCACCGATTCCTGTAAAAGGAGTCCGCAGCCCTAAGGAATGACTCTAGCCTTTCAGTCATTCCAGGGATTCCAGCCCTACCTCCGAGGGGAGGTGGCATGTACTTCACAAAGCCCTCCATCTCCTCCGGGTATTCGAAATCCGCATAGAGCTCCTCAATGATATCGAACAGCTGCTGGCGCGCTGGGACGTTTTCATACAGCCAAGCCATGGAGAGATAGACCCACACAGCAGCAACCTCGGGCGAGTCGTCGGCGTGACCTGCTGAAATATCAGGAAGGTCCCCACATCGAACCTCCTCTGGCAACGCAAGCGCCCACCGCTCCTCTGTCTCCGAGAGCTCAGCGCCCTCCTGCAACTTGGCCAGGAGAATCTGCACAGAGGAATGATCATCCAGCCACCCCCAGCGCCTGCCGTAGGCCACTTCCGTAGCCGTTAGGGTCACACGGCCGACAATGAAGCTTCCCGGAATCTTAAACCTGGCCATCTCATTCACGGCTTGTTCGGAATTCCATTGATTGTTCCTCCATTTACAAACCTTTGGTGAGTGATTAGGTTCCCGCTTCCGCCGCGTTCAACTAGCCACTCAAAGCGTCCAGCCTTCCCGTTCATCTCTCCCGGCATTTGAACCAGCATCCGCTCTACTCCGTCTCCGCCCACAAGTCGGGTGGTGACACCTTTTTTCGCAATGTCATTAACAACGAAGTCCGCCGCTCTGTGGCCCGCATCTCTCTTAAGTCCGGACCCGTATCCCTTGGCGTTCTTGATGATGCCCTGTGCTTCCGCGGAGCCAACTCCACACCACCCGTTGCTGTTGTGAACGAGAACTGGCGTCTCGCCCGCCAGCACATAGTACGTGTGGATGCCCTCGACGGTGAGGTTGTAGGTCCGCTGGCGGTCTGTGTAGTGCCGTACCGAAGCGACCCGTACAGTCTCGCCCGTTTCGGTGCGGAGCGTGATACCGGCCTCAAGGTCTTCGGCTTCGAGCCACAGGTTCAAGGAGGGGCTCCAGAAGGGGTGCTCCCCTGTCGCGGTGAGGGAGCCGGTCCCATCGGGTGTGGCAATCGTCAGCTCTACGTAGTCCCTGTCCTTGTCGGTGACGATCGTGTTCGTGACCTTGCGGGGCGAGGTTTTGCCCGTTTCCGGGTCGGTTGCCAGGACCTCGTCACCGACTTTGATCTTCTCGATGTCCTTCTGGCTGCTGTCCGCCATGAGGACCGGGGTGCCGGCGATGAAGCATGTGCAGCCACCCGGGTTCCGCTTCCCCTTTGCACCGGCCGCTGCACGCGCTCCGGCCAGCATGCTGATGAGTACGGAGCTGCGGTAGTACGACTGGCGGTAATCGCACTTACCTGCGCTCTCTCCTGGAGGGCACAGCCAGGAGAGATCCTCAACCACAGGCTTGGGCTTCTCCCGGCCCATCCAGTTTGGATTGGCGCCCATCGCGAAGATTGTTGGCTCCGGCGCCGGGGCCTGTTTGGGTTCGGCGACTTTCTGCACACTGTTCTTGAGGCTGTATCCGGACCTGGTGTTGTACGACACCTGAACGGTGGAGGTGTACTTGTGGCTGCCCTGCGTCCAGGAACTGCTGCTACTGGTGTACCAGCCCCAGGACCATTTACCGCTGCCGTTGTAGGTCCAGCTCTCCCACTTCGGCTTCTTCTTGTCTCCCCCCACATTGCAGGGACCGGCGTGTTCGCAGGATCCGAGCGGACGCAGGCCGTCGGGGTCGGAGAGAGTGGCCGGGTTGTTGTTGCCGTAGGCGTAGCCGTGCATGTGCTGCGGATCCGTCAGGTCCATCAGCGGGTCGACGGAGATGAACCGGCCGGTGTCCGGGTCGTATTCGCGGGCGCCGAGGTGGGTGAGGCCGGTGGCCTTCGTGTCGTCGGTACCGCCGACGAAGCCCTTGGTCCCGGGCCATTCCTTCGGGCTTTCGCCGCGGGGGCCACCAAAGGGCAGCGAACGCCTTTGACTGAGCGCCAGATCGCTCGCGTTGATGGCGAGTTGTCCGGTTCCGTGGTGATCGGCGATGGTGAAGTCGAAGGTGCCGTCGTCATTGCGGATAGCCTGGTGGCTTCCACCGAGCGCGATGTAGCGGGTGGCCTTGGCCTTGTCGGCTCCCTTGGCCAGGGTGACTTCGGTGTGACCGAGGTAGAGAGTGGTTTCGGTGTCGGTGCGGCCGATGAGGCGGTTGCCGTCGGCGTCGTACACGTACTCGGTGATCTTGTCGGCTTCGGTGACCTTGGCGAGGTGCCCTTCAGCGTCCCAGGTCATCTTCTGTCCGTCGCCGCTGACCGCGCGGGTGATGGTGTTGCCCGTTTTGTCGTACGTGTAGTTCGACTTGCTGGTGCTGCCGGGCTTCGTGGTGGTGACTTCGCGCAGGGTGTGCGGCTGAGGGGTGCCGGGGTCGGGGTAGGTGTAGGTGCGCTTGGTGTCCTTGGCGCTGTCGCCGGCGGTGTCGTGCTGTGTTTCGGTGAGCCGGTTGCCGACCTTGTCGTACGTGTAGGAGTGCCAGAACGGTGCCGGTCCGCCGATCTGGTCTCCGGCCGGGCTCGGGGAGCAGGTAGCGGTGTTCTGGGTCCAAACCTCGGTCAGCCGCGTCAGGAAGTCGTAGGTGAAGCACTGGTTGTCGGTGCCGGTGCGTGAGGCGTCGGCCATCGACAGGACGTTGCCGGCCTGGTCGTAGCGGTAGGTGACGTTCCGATCGACACCGTTCTGGCCCTCTCGGTCAACGCGGGAAGTCGCCAGTCGCTGCGTTCCCCACTCGTAGGTGTTGGTGACCTGGGACTTCTCGGCCGTGTCGGTGAGGCCGAGCTGGTATTGCAGCGGTTTGCCCGTGTAGCTGTACTTGGTGCTGCTCGTCATGCCTTGGCCGAAGACCGCGACGGGGCGCAGTGTCTGGTCTTCGTAGTCGTAGGCGAACGAGCCGCCGGGCAGTGAGCCTGCAGGCGAGTAGTTGACCGACGCCGTCAGGCCGGAGGGCTTGTAGGACGTGCCGGTCTGGTAGGTGCCTTGCAGGTGGCCTTCGGCTGCGGGGATGACGACTGCGGTTCTCGTGGCGCGGTAGAGCGGGTCGTATGCGGTGACCTTGGTGGTGTAGGGCTCACCGTCGACGTAGCGGGTGGATTCGGCAAGCTTGCCCTTGGCTCCGGGGATGGTGTCGTAGACCCACTTGGTACGCAGCGTCCCAGAGGCTGAGCCTTCGCGGAGTTCGGTCCGTCGGCCCAGGTTGTCGTAGGCGTTGGCCAGCGTGACACCTCGGGCATCGGTGGTGGACGTCAGGTGACCTCGGTCGTCGTAGACGCTGGTGACCGTCCCCTTGTCGGGGTCGTCGGTCTTGACCTGGCGGCCGAGCTGGTCGTAGCTGTAGCTCCACTGGTTTCCGGCCGGGTCGGTTACCTTCGCCAGTTCTTTCCGCGGTGTGTAGGTGTACGTGGTGGCGTCGTACTCGGAGTCGGCGGCCCGCTGGTGGTGCTGGCGCAGTTCGGTGGTGTTGCCTCGGGCGTCGACGAGCGTGGTGGTAGCGGTGCCCCCCATCGGGGGGATCACAGTCGTGCGATCCCCGCCGTAGATGGTCCTGGTGGTGTTCAGGACCTTGCCACCGTCACCGTTCCCAGCGAGCTGCCGCTCCTCGATCTCGCGTCCCAGACCGTCGAAAGTGGTGCGGGTCTGCGTTTCCACGGCCTCCGCGTCGGCGGGTTCGAAGATCTCGGTGGCGGGTGCGCCGGTGGCGTAGTACGGGGAGAAGGTCTTCGTGATCAGACCGCGCTCGTCGTAGAAGACGTCGGCGAGAATGCGGCCGCCCTCAGGACCGGGAGCCTGGGTCTGGCGTTCGCGCAGGAACCCGTCGTAGAGGGTGTACGAGGTGATCTGACCGCCGTTGTTGTTGAGCGTCTTGTTGGCGACCGCGGTCGGCTTGCCCTCGGCGACGGTGTACGCGAACTCGTGGTTGGGAGTCTGTGTGTTGCTCCGGTTGGCGAGCCATACCTTTGCCGAGCGTCCGAGCGCGTCGTGCGCGTATTCGGTGACTTTGCCGTTGGTGTCCGTCTGCTTCGCCGGCAGACCACTGATCGGATCGTGTTCGGTCGTCGTGGTCTGGGCTGTTGCGGCATCCGCCGCCTTGGCTGGTGGGGTGGTGACCTTGGTCTGCGTGGGACGGCCGCTCGCCGGGCTGTAGGCGGTCGTGGTGGTGCGGCCGTCGTTGCGCTCGGTTCGGACGGGCACCTGATCGGCTTCGGCAGTGACCGTTGCTGTCAGGTCGGTTGAGGTCAGCTCCCGCCCGTAGCCGTCAACGGTGACTGCCGATTCGAGATAGGTGGCCTTGGTGCCGTCGTGATCCTTCAAGGTCGCGACAGCGGTGGCATCACCCTTGGTCGGGGCCTTGCCGTAGGTGCCGCCATCGTAGGCAGTACGGATGTCGGAGACCACGTCCTTCGCCCGGTCGGTCGCCGCGTCACAGGCTTTGGCCACGGTTTCCACGCGAGCGGGCAGGTTGAGGATGTTGGTGTCGGTGTTGGTGGCGTACGTCGTGCGGGTGCACTGGTTGTCAGCCGCCGTCGAACTGTCGCCGCGGTCGTCGGCCTTGATGGGGCGCCCGGCGACGGTGTCGAATGTGGTGCTGCTGGAGGTGGTCCGCCACTTGGTGCCGGCGCCGTCGTCCAGCGAGGTCCAGGTCTTGTTGCTGGCGCTGCCAGTGACGTTGGCGGTGACCGTTCCCCACGCGCGTACCTTCTTGGCCGTTTCATGGTGCCAAGGTCGGCTCACGGACTTGCTCAGGACCTGGCCGCCGGGCTTGTCGAAGGTGACGGACTTGTACTTGAAGCCTGCGGCCGACTCATGGTCGGTGATCGGGTCTCCCTCGCCCTCACCCAGCGCGACGCTGACGGCTTTGGTGCCTCCGGAGACGTCCTTGCGGTCACCGTGCATGCCGCGCAGGAAGTAGAGGTCTTCCTGTGACCGGAGAGCGCTTGAGCCACCCTGGCCACCGGTCCGGACCCGAACGTGACCGTAGCCCCGCCACTGGGACCAGGTCTTGTGCTTCTCCTTGGTGAGACCGTCGTCGTCATCGAAGTGCCAGGCGGCGTCGCCCAGGTACGTGTAAGCGGTCACCTGGTCCGGGGAACCGCCGGTGCGGTCGCTGGTGGTGACAGATGTGGTGACGTACTTGTTGAACCAGTGCCTCTCCGGATCGGAGGTGCTGTCACCTCCGATGTGCTGCGGGAAACAGCGGCTGGTGTTCGACTGCGGTGTGGGCAGCGCGTCGAAGTCGCACACGGGGGCCGAGTAGTTCGCGTCGATCTGGCCGCCGTATTCGTCGGCCACGGTCGACAGACGGGCTTTGATGAACGGCGCGAAGCCGTCACCCGTCTTGTCCAGCCGGTTGGCAAGCTGGGTGTACGCGAAGGTCGTCTTCGGCAGGGTGATCGCAGGGGAGGCCGAGTGCCCGGTGTGCTGGACGCTGTCGAGCAGAAGTTGGTAGTCGGTGTCGGCCATGCCCCAGCGGTGGCCGAGCTTCCATGAATTGACCTTGGCGTAGCTGCCGTCCGTCTGGAGGACCCGGGTGGTGACGCCGGTCAGGCGTTTACGGGTCCAGAACGACGGGGCCAGCCGCCCGTTGTCGCACTTGGTGCCGGCCGTGCAGTTCAGGTCCCAGGGTGTGTCGTACCAGTAGAAGGACTTGTCCTGGATCGTGTCCGCGGCACAGGTCACTCCTTCCTGGGGAAGACAGCGCTCAGCGTTGTCGAAGACGACCTGTGCCTGCGGCTTGCCGAACATGGCGGAGGACTTCAGGCCGTAGTCGATCCGGTTGAGATAGCCCCCGCGGGTGTACGGAGTGTCATCGTCCGCTTTGAGATTGCGACCGTAGGAGTTGGACTCCTTGGTGTAGTGGTAGGCGATGGCGTTGCTGTGGGTGTCGACGACGTAGTCGAGGTTCCACCGCCAGGCCTGCTGGCACCAGGAGCCGGCGAAGTCGCTCGCGTGGCACGGTTCGCCCGAGTTGTTGCCGTAGACCGGTGTGGTCCAGGTGGATCCGGTGGTGTCCCTCCCTTCCTTCCAGCCAGGCAAGCGGTTGTAGCCGAAGTAGTAGCGGGTGCCGTCAGGGGTGGTCACCCGCCAGTACTCGCCGTCGTTGTCGCCGTTGGCGCGGTTGGTGGACTTCAGCCGCTTGATCCGCGTGCCGTCGTCACTCTTCAGCTTGAACTCGTCGTTGCCGCTCGGGACGAGTTCCCCTCCTTTGCCGTTGAATGTGAGAATGGCGTTGTCGTGATCCCAGCACTGGTCTCCGGGCTTGTTGCCGTCGGCGTTCTTGACTCCGTCGTCGGAGCACGGCTTGTAGCGCCGTTCGATGGAACCGGGCCACAGGTCGAACCCGTCACCGACCCACGAACCCTGATTGTTCGTGCCACCCGTACGGCCGTCGATCGAGCCGGACGAGTACGACAGCCCCACACTTGGTGACAGGGCTCCCGGCACCTCGGGCACCGGCATGTCGTAGGACCAGCTGAAGTCGCCGGTGTTCGCGCTTGTACTCCACGAGGACGACGGCGACAGGGAGGTGGCCTTGTAGTCGCCCTTGTCTCCCTCCGCGTCCGCCGCAGCAGCCAGCACCGTCGCGCCGCTGGAACGTAGAGTCACCGACTTCGCCGTCAGGGTGCGGGTCACGGTGTCGTTCTGCGTCGGGACCGGCTTGCCAACGCGACAGGCGTCCTTGCGCGGGGTCGTCACAGCGCAGGAAGGAAGCTCGAACAGTCGTAGGCGCGTTGCGTAGCTACCACCGAACACCTCAGCAAAGGCCGCGTAGTCGATCGCTACTTTGACCCTGTTCCCGGTGCTCTTACCGCTGCCCCGGCTCTTGGTGGCCTTCTTTTCATTGGGCGCGAGCGTGAACAACGCTCCCCGTACGCCTACACGTTCAGCGTGCTTCCGGCCCAGGACCCGAGCTTCGATGGGCTGGGAACTCAGGCCTTCCTGAGCCTTGCCGGTCCCGTTGCCTGAGGCCTTCGTCCGGGCTATGGAGATGGGCAAGCCGCTCGCCGTGGCGAACTTCTGGGAGGTCTTCGCCGACAGTTCGGGGAGCGTGACCGTCACCGATCGGTCCTTGGGCCAGGAGTTCCTGGGCCCCCGCTCGGGTGTCCTGGGCCCCTTGGAAACGGTTCGCGGCTGAGTCCTGGTAACGCTCTTGCCGGGAACCGGTTTCTCCGACTTCGGCAGCCCGGGCAGCGTAGTGCCCTCAGCGATGGCTGTCGGCGCGGTGATGCCCTGCAACAGCGTGCCCACCATCATGATGGACAGGGCCAGGGAGACTCGCCGTCGCACCGCGGTGCCGGAAAGCCGTACGACCTTGGTTTTCATACGTGTGTTGTCCGTCGCTGCCAGGCACCGTCACCGCCGGAGGCGGTACGGCGCGGAACTTGGAATGCCGGAATAGCAAGCCGTGGCAGGTGTGCGCCCGAACACCGCACGGGCGCACACCACTCAGGGCGTCAGCCCCTGGGGACTTCGGTGGGGATGTCGAACCAGGAACCGGCCAGCTCCTCGACCTGGCGTTCGGTGAGGGCTCCCTGGAAGACCCAGACGTCGTCCACAGCACCCGGGAAGTGTTCGCCCCAGGCGCCGTCGGTCTTCGCCCGACCGACCTGCAACGACTTGGTGGCCTTGAACGACAGGACGTTCTCGCCCCAGGAGAGCTGGTCCTCACAACCCGTCTCGTCGGCTCCGCCGTCGCCGTCGGCGTCCGTGCAGGCGACCTCCTGCAGAATCCCGTTGACGTACAGCTGGGCCTGCTTGGCGAACCCGTCGTAGACCAGCGCCAGGTGGTTCCACTCCCGCACGTCGTAGAACTCCCTGTTCGCGGCACGCGAGATCGCCGGCGCGGCGATGTCCTGGGCCGGCATTGCCAGCTCCCAGCGCCCCAGCCCTTCGGCATCTCCTGGATCGGGGACGTAGCGGACGATGAACGCGCTCTGCGCCGTCCCCTCCGCGCTGACCAAAGAGACTCCGTCCTCCGGCATCGCCGCAGCCTGAGCCCAGGCGGTGACGGTGAAACTGGAGCCGGTGTCCACCGGCACGCCGGACGTTGCGGCGTGCCCATCGGTGCCGTTGAGCACGAGGCCCTTCTCGCCCATGAACGCGCCCTGGAAGTTGACCTCGGCGCCACCCTGCAGAGTCATCGTGTTGCCCGAGGCGGAGGCGTCCGGCGAGGTGCCCGTCGTTTGCTGGCTGGCCTGGTCGAACATCCAGCGTCCCTTGACCAGCGGACGCTGCCGGAACATCTGACGGACCTCGTCGGCCGAGGCAGGTCGGCCGAAGAGGCGCACGTCATCGATGGCGCCCGGGAAGTGGTTGTCCACCTGACCGCTGTAGCTGCCGGCTCCGATGAACATCGACTGGTTGGCGTAGAAGGCGCCGCCCAGCTTGGTAGCCCCGGCCTCGGTACCGTTGACGTACAGGGTGAGGGTGTCGGCCACGGTGTCGTGCACCCCCGCCAGGTGCACCCACTGACCGGCGTGGGCAGTGATGCCGTCCGGCTGCATCGCCCGGATGACCTTGCCGTCCGCACTGTCGGCGGAGTACTGGTTGAAAGCCCACCGGTCATACGCCTTGGAGTAGTACAGCTCGAACCCGGGGCGCTCCGCGCCCGCCTGAGCGGTGATGACGGCCGCGCCGTCGGGTTTCTTGTCGAGCTTGGCCCAGGCCGAGATGGTGAAGCTGCGCGAGGTGTTCACGTGCGGACCGCTGCTCCGCCCGATTCTGGCGTGGCCGTCGATGCCGTTGAACTCGGCAGCCTTGCCAGTCACCCCCGGCTGCCCGGTGCTGACCCCGCCGTGGAACGTGGCGGGCAGCACCCCGCCCTGCCCCGCGATCTCTTTCGCGCCGACCGCCTCATCGAGCGGGAAGATCGCCACCGACGGGCGGCCGGGGTCTCCGACACCGTCCTGGACGTGCAGCTTGTCGACTTCGTTCTGGGACAGCGGCTTGTCGAACAGCTGCACCTCGTCCACCGCACCGGGGAAGAAGGCAGACGGTGTGCCGCCGTAGGAGCCGGCGCCGAACTGCAGGCCCCGGCGCGCCTCCCACGGTGTGCTGTAAGGCGTCTGACCGACCCGCTTACCGTCGACGTACAGCTCGAGCAGGTCATTGGTCGAGGAGTAGGAGCCCACCAGGTGGGTCCACTTACCCGAGCTCACCCCGCCAGGTTGGGCTGCCATCACCCGCACGATGCCGGCGTCCGGAGCGTCCGCCTCGTACTGGTTGAAAACCCACCGGTCATAGGACTTGGAGTAGTACAGCTCGAAGCCGGGGCTGTGGTTGCCCGGCTGGGTCGCGATGATCGCCGCCCCCTCCGGCATCCGGGACAGCTTCACCCACGCCGAGACCGCAAACCCTCCGCTGGTGTCCACCGCCGGAATGTCAGTCGACGCATACCCGTCGGTGCCGTTGAACTCGAGCGCGGTGCCCTTCACTCCGGACGCCCCTGGCGTGACTCCGCCATGCAGGGTCGCGGTACGCGACGGCGTCGAGCCTTGCGCAGCACTGGCTCCGGCGGCCTCGTCCAGCTGCCATGTCGCCCGCTCGGGCTGCCCGGCCTTCACTCGGAACTGATAGGTGCGAATCTCACTGCCGTTGCCCGCTGCGTCGAATGCCTGGGCGGTGAAGAAGTTCACTCCCGGCTTGGCCGGCAGCACCTGCGCGGTCTTGGCCGCACCGCCAGAGGTGGTGATCCGGTTCTTCGACGTCGGGTCGTTGTTGATGCCGTACCGGTAGTGGTTCACATCGGTCGAAGCGGAGTCGATGGAGAAGGACCCGTACCGCCCCACCCCGTCGTACCAGGGGTCGTCCGGGTTCTCCGGGTCCGAAGCCGGGTACTCCCCGGACGACACCGCGGGCGCCTTCGGCACACTCGTGTCGTAGACGAAGTAGCAACCCGTTGGATCTCCCGCGTACGACCATGGCGAATACTGGGCCCCGTCGTAGGACCGCACGTACCAGTGCACCGTCTTGTTCGCAGGAACCGAAGGCAACGAGATCACGAAGTCGGAGCCGGACTGCTTCGCCGGGGTCAGTGCCGGCTTCCAGCGGGCGATCAAGCCCTTGCCGTCCCCGGAGTCCCACTTGGCCTGGAACTGGACCTTGACGTTGTCCGCGTCAGGATCGGTGACGTTGTTCGCACGGATCGTGCCCAGTGTGCGGACCCGTGCGGCCGTGCCCGGCTCCTTGCACGTGCCGCCGTACTCCATGGTCAGCTGCGACATCTTCACCTGAGTCGGCGGCCGATTGTACTTCACCCGCAGGTAGGCCTTGTCCGAGAACCGCTTCCAGCCGTACTTGTCGGACTCGCTCGAAGCGCGGAGTCCGAACGTCATCGACGACCACTTGCCGTCCGCGGCCTGCTGCACAGCCGACTTCACGTTGAACTCCGCGTCCTTCGCCGCACACCCCTCGTGCCCGTGGGCGAACGACTCCGACTTCAGATGATCGACCCAGAAGCCGGACGCGTTCTGCGAGTTCCACGTTGTCGACGACGAGATCCCCTTCGTACGCCACAGCTGCACGCCCCGGGCCGAACACGACGCCGAGTGCACGTTACGCACCACGAACTCGGCCGAAAGGATCGACTTCCCTGCGAACTTCGACGTCGAAAAGCGGTAGAAGAGCCGCTTGGTGTCATTCGGCCGGCAGTAGTCCCAACCGCAGAAGCCCATACCGGCGTTCGAGTCGCCGTTGAACTTCCACTGCGGCGACGAAGCCCAGTACTTCGACGCCATGGTCCACGCCGACGCCCGCGGCGCGGACCACTGCGGATCAATGAACACCGGATACTCGGTGTCCTTACCCGCCAACACCTCCTGGTCCGGCCTGAGCACCAGCTCGTCACCCGCAGCCGGCAGTTCCACGCCCACTGGCGCCAGCTTCCCGGACTCGCCCGCCCCCGGTTCACCGGCATCCGTGCTATCGGCAGCGGCCACCCGGGCCTGCGGCGCGCTGTCACCGATGCTCTCGCCAGGGCTCGAATCCCACATCATCGGCTTCGGCGCCTCGAACACCGCGCCCTTGGCACCCTTGTCGACCGCCTCCAGACCGCCCCCGATCGACTCCCGGACTTCCACGCCATCCGCGCTCAGCCTCAGCCTCAGCTCCTTGAGTTGCGAACTCGCCGCGGCTTCCGCACTCTTCACCACCAGGAGCTGGGTGAATCCGTCTTCCTGAGCGCCCATCCTCAGATCAACATCCGGAAGGACGTTCCGGTACGTCGCGGTCTCGTCGTCCAAGTCCGGCGCGGGCAGTTCCCCCGGCCACGACAGCGCCAGCTCCCGGCCCGTCTTCCTCATCCGCACCAGCGGACCCTCACCGCCACCGGAGAACTCCAGGGCGACCGTCGTCGCCTTCGGAGCGACCATCCCGTCAGCCGTCTTCTCCAGGACCGTGTCAACGGCCTGCCAGGCGCCGTCGACCCGCGTCCACACCGGACGCAGATACTCACGCGCCTCCAAGTCCCCCTCCGGCGTGGCGAACACCTCGCTGCTCTCCCGGCGCAGTGACGTGATCTCCACGTCACTGCCGACGCGCCGCGCCTCCTCCAGCGCCTCCTCCTCGGACAACACCTTCGAGGCGTCAGCGGCGTCCGCCCGGTCTGCGGGCGCGGTCGGCCCTCGAGTCGTGGCAGCCGACGCGGTCTGCGGAAGCAGTCCGACAGCCAGCGCGGCGCTCAGCGCGAACGCAAGGAACCCTCCAGCACCGCAGGCACCCGATCGGGCCTTCATCTCCCACACCCCACCCACAAAATGACCATCAGTCGAAGACAAGCGGACTGAATGTAGGCGAGGGATTACAGGTTGGACAGTTATCAAAACGGAGCAAAACTGATCCGGGCTCGAGCAGACAAGTGACCTCCGTCACGGTTGCACTCCGAAAGGTCACAGGTCGCTCACAGTTTCACAACCCGAACCACACATTCACGTCAGGGGAGCACCTTTGCGTCGATGACGGTTGCAAGGGGTGTAACCGCACCAGTCAGCAACGGGCCCACGTGGCAGTGAACTGCCGTCCGACCTCTACTGCGCAGGTTGTACAGAGGGACGCCGTCAGGCGGAAGAGCAGCGGACGCCGTTCACCCGAGGGAAGAAGCCGACCGCCGATCCATCTCATCGTCGACCCTCACGGCATGCCTGCCATGTCCATCGGCGTCTGCGCCGCGGGTCTCCGTGGCAGCCAGGCCCTGATACCGCTCGCCGCAAGATCCCGTCCGTTCGCTCACGCCACCGTCCGGCTGCCGACGCCCCAGTGCCGCCTCACCATCTGAAGGACGGCTCACAGGTGGTGCCCTTTGCCAACTGGTTCTGGAGCATGCGGCCCGCCTCCTCCCTGAAGTCCTGCTCCCAGGTTCGTCTGTCGTAGGACCGGTCACTGGGGATGAACAACACGTCGGCAACCGCTCAGGGTGCTCGGCTGCGGGCCAGTCGTCGCCCGTGAGGTCACCGCCCGACCCGAAGGCTTGGGATGAATAGCCCCCCTGACACCGCAGCGCCACGCGCTCCTTGTCGACCGCGCAGACGTTCACTGCTGGGCCGAATCCCCCGTCGGCGTCGTCGAAGCGGTAGCGGAAGTAGACCTGGTCACCTTCGGAGGGCACCTACGGGTGGGGGCCAAGGCGCCGGTCAACGACCTCGACAGTGACGCCGAAAGGCCGTGCAGACGTGTCTTGCGCTCTGATACCGGCCTCACCGCGCTCCCCAGTCGTGTCGGTGGAGCCCAGAGGAAGAAGCAGCCGGACAGACCAGATGACGGACCGACGCATACACGCACGATCTCGTTCCCGAAGAAGGAGTTGTCGATCTCCGGAGGGGGCGAGGGGTGGAACGGTCGGACCCCGCCCCGTAGCGGGGCGCGATGAAATGCCCGCCGTGGCAGCAAGCAGTCGCCGCGTAGGGCGCCCCGCTCACGCCGGAAGGTCGAATGCCGATTCACAAACCGGTCTCCCCTCCTCAGAGCGACGCCATACGATCGGACGAGCCCGCGCATCTGCCCGAAGGAGAGCGAGACCGCCCATGGCCCAGCAGCCACCCCTGCTCCGTGATGTCATCGACATCAAGGAGTCCATCTCCACCTCCGACTTCGTCCTCCAGCTGTCGGAGGCGACGACCCCCGAGGGCGCTGAGCGGGCACTGCGGGACTACGTGGTCACCGAACGGCTGCTGGAGAACTTCGACGAGGCGCTGGGACTGATCCGGGCCGCGCTGGACGGGCACACCTCGAAGGCCGCCTATCTGCACGGCTCGTTCGGTTCCGGTAAGTCGCACTTCATGGCGGTGCTGCACGCCCTGCTCAGCGGCAGCCCCGCCGCCCGCGCGCGCAACGACCTCGACCCGGTGCTCACCAAGCACGAGTGGCTCGGCACGGAGGGCAAGCGCTTCCTGCTGGTGCCGTACCACATGCTGGGGGCGAAGTCCCTGGAGCAGCGGGTGCTCGGCGGGTACGTCAGCCACGTCAGGAAGCTGCACCCCGAGGCGCCGACGCCGCAGGTGTACCGGACGGACTCGCTGTTCGCGGACATCCGAGGGTTGCGGGCCCGCCTGGGCGACCAGGCCGTGATCAACGGGCTGGTCGCGGCGGACGGTGGCGACGCCGGCGGTGAGGAGGAGGACGAGTGGGGTGAGGCGTTCGGCTGGACGCCTCAGCTGCTCGACAACGCCATGTCCGCCGAGGAGGTGCACGAGGGAGGGCAGGCACTCAACCTGGTGAGCCCGTCCACGCCCGCCGAGCTGCGGGCACGGCTCGTGCAGGACGCGAGCACACACCTGCTGCCTGGCTTCGCGCGGAACGCAGCCGAGGACGAGCACGGGTTCGTGTCGCTCGACGCCGGGCTGTCGGTGATCGCCGAGCACGCCAAGCAGCTCGGCTACGACGGGTTGATCCTGTTCATGGACGAGCTGATCCTGTGGCTGGCGACGCTCATCCACGACCAGAAGTTCGTGGCCCGCGAGGCCGGAAAGATCACCAACTTCGTGGAGAGCGGCGACTCCCGCCGGGCCGTTCCGGTGATCTCCTTCATCGCCCGCCAGCGCGACCTGCGTGAACTGGTCGGCGAGGAGGTGTCGGGTGCGGCGGAGGCGTCCATCCAGGACACGCTGAACCTGGCCTCGGGCCGGTTCGACAAGATCACGCTGGAGGACCGCAACCTGCCGCAGGTCGCGCACTCCCGGCTGCTGCGGCCCAAGGACGAGCAGGCCGCCGCGCTGGTCGCCGCGGAGTTCGAGAAGACCCGCAAGGTCCGGCAGGAGGTGTGGGACACCCTGCTGGGCTCGGACCGGGGCGCGGACGGCACCGGCGCCGACGAGGAGAGCTTCCGGCTGACGTACCCGTTCTCACCGGCGTTCATGGACACCCTGGTGCACGTCTCCTCCGCGCTCCAGCGCAACCGGACCGGCATGAAGCTGATGGGCCAGCTCCTGGCCAACCACCGGTCCGAGCTGCGGCTGGGCGACCTCATCCCGGTCGGCGACCTGTATCCGCTGATCACAGCGGGCGGCGACAAGCCCTTCACGGACAGCCTCAAGGTGGTCTTCGAAGCCGCCGACAAGCTGTACCGGACCAAGCTCCGTCCGTATCTCCTCACCACCCACAACGTGACGGAGGAGGACATCGAGCAGTACACCCACCGACCCGACAGCGTCACCGACCAGGAGCTGCGCACCCGCGTCAGGCAGTTCACGGGCGACAACCGGATCGTGGGCACCCTGCTGCTGTCGGCGCTCGCGCCCAGCGTCCCGGCGCTCTCCGACCTGACCATCCGGCGGCTGTCCGCGCTCAACTACGGTTCGGTGGTCGCGCCGATCCCGGGCCGCGAGTACGGCATTCTCAAGAGCAAGATCGCCGAGTGGGCCGGGCGTTTCCCGGAGATCAAGCCGACGGGCACCGACACCAACCCGGGTGTCCGGCTCGAGCTCTCCGGCGTTGATGTGGACTCCGTCATCGCCAACGCCAACGTCAACGACAACCCGGGCAACCGCCAGGCCCTCGCCAAGCGCATTCTCGCGACCGAACTCGGTGTCGATCAGACCCAGTTGATCGGCGAGTTGCACTTCGTGTGGCGGGGTACCGAGCGCGGCGTCGAAGTGGTCTTCGGCAATGTCGCGGACCGGGACGACATGCCCGACCATGACCTGATGCCCCAGCAGGACGGGCGTTGGCGCATCGTGATCGATCTGCCCTTCGAGGAGGGCGAGTACGGTCCCGTCGACGACGTGAACCGGATGCGCGACCTCCGCGCGGAGCAGGGCGAGCCCTCACGTAGCGTCGCCTGGCTGCCCACCCACCTCTCTCACCAGCGATACGCCGACTTCCGACGCCTTGTCGTCATCGACAAGGCCCTCGCCGACGGCGAGCGCTTCAACGCCCAGTACGCGGCCCACCTGAGCCCCGACAACCGGGCCCGTGCCAAGGGCCTGCTGGAGACCCAGCGCGGAACCCTGCTCAAGAACGTCAAAGCCGCCTTCAAGCAGGCGTACGGCCTGGCCGACAAGAAGGCCGCGGACGTGGCGGTGGGCTTCAACGAGCACCTGGTGTCGCTGCGGGAGGTCGAGGGGCTCGCGCTGTCCTTCGGGCAGTCGCTGCACGACGGCATCCGGCACATCGCGGGCCGCCTGCTCGCCAGCCAGTACCCCGACCACCCGGACCTGGACCCCGACGGCAACGGCAGCGTGGTCAGGCCCGCCGACGTGAAGAGGGTCTTCGCCCATGTGCGGGCCGCCGCCGAGGCACGCGACGGACGCGCCGAGGTCCCGGCCGCCGACCGCAACCTGATGCGGCGGGTGGCCGGGCCGCTGCGACTCGGACACCAGAAGGAGGCGTACTTCGAGCTGTCCCACTACTGGGCGGACCACTTCCGCCAGCTCGCCCGGGAGCAGGGCGTCACTGGCGACCTCAGCCTGATCACCCTCACCGACTGGACGGACCGGCCGGCGCCGCGCGGGCTTCCCGCGTTCCTCGCCAAGCTGGTCGTGGCCGCCTACGCCGAGATGGACGACCGGGTGTGGGTGCGTGCCGGTACCCCCCTCGACCCCGCGCCCGCACTGCACGAGATCAAGGACCAGGACGCCCTGCGCAGCCAGCCGCTGCCCACGCAGGAGGTGTGGGACGCGGCACGGGTGCGGTTCAGCACCGTCTTCGGCAAGACCGCGCCGACCCTGCGCCGGGGACGCATGGTGAACCAGCTCGCCCGGCAGATCGCCGAGCAGGCGGGCGCCCACGTGGAGGCGGCCCGCGAGCTGGTGGCGCAACTGGAACGGCACGCCGCTTTCCTGCGGCTGGACGAGTCCGGGGATGCCGGGGAGGCCGGACGCCTCACTCTCGCGCGTCGGGCCGTGGAACTACTGGAGGCGCTCACCCGGCCGCCCAGACAGGGGGCGGCCGGAGCGAAGAAGACCGTCGAGGCCCTGGCCGCCTTCGACTTCGACCCCATCAGCCCGGACCGGTTCGGGACTTCCATCACGCAGGCGCGTGCGGTGTCGCAGGCGCTGGACTCCGCCTCCTGGACGACACTCGACCTGGCCTCGTCCGAGGGGCCGGAGGGCGAAGCGCTGCTGGAGTCGCTGCGCAACGCCGCCCGCAGCGACCAGCGGACCAGCGACCTGGTGGACGCACTGGTCCGCACGCAGAAGGAGGTCTTGGCGCTCGTCAAGCGCAACCGTGCCGCCCCCGCGCCCCAGCCGCCCGCGCGCCCCGAGCCCGGCCCCGGCGACGTCCCACTCGACACCAGGACCAGCGACCCGCGCGTCCCGTTCGACGGCCCCTCCCCGCAGCCTTCCGCTCCGTCGCCCACGACGAGCTCCGGCGGTGCCCGCACGACCACCGCCGCCGGGGCGGCAGCCGCGCTGCAGGAGGAGCTGGCCGACCTGGCGGCCCGGGAGCCCGGTGCCACCGTCGAGATCACCTGGCGGGTCGTGGAGTCGTGAGCACCTTGACTGGCAGCGCTGCCGCGGCGCGGCTGAGCCTGGCGACGATCACCCAGTACCTTTCCGCCCAGACCTCACTCGCCGGCTCCCTCGCCGGCCGGGACCGGCGCCGGGCGGTGCTGCTGCGCTGCGTGCCGCAGTGGGACGGGCCGGCCGAACCGGCCTGGGGTGACGGCCAGTCCGCCCGCGTCGCGTCAGCACCGTCCCCGCTCGCCGTGCACGAGCTGCTGCTCGGCCACTTCGCGGACGGTGCCACCGGCCCGCAGGTGCTGGTGGTGCTGACCGACCGCGAGCAGACCGAGCTCGACCCCGCGATCCTGGCCCGTGCGCACAAGCAGCGCGTCGACGCGCTGGACAGTTGGGAGGTCGTGCAGGAGGCGTTCGGCACCCAGCAGATCGATCCGCGGCTCAGGGAGGAGAAATGGGCCGCGGAAGCACTCCTGGACGCGGCACCGCCGAAGGGCTGGCCGCGCCTGGGCGGCGGCATGCTTTCCCGGCGCAACGCGCTGTCCGCGCTTGCCCTGCGCCGCCTGCGGCTGGGCCGCTACGCGGACGAGAACGCCGACCAAGACCACACCAGCGCGGCCGACAGCCTCGACACGCACACCCTGCTGGGCTGGTCACTCACGCCGGGCCGCCCGGAACGGCTGCTGGAACTGCGCGGCCCCGAACGTGCCGGCCTGACGGAGTTCCTCGGTGAGAAAGAACAGGCAGGGCTCGCCGGCCGGGCGATCCTGGCCCTCGTCGAAGCCGAACACGGCCCCGACACGGTCGCCTTCGGCCTGGTGTGCGCGGCCCTGTGGTGCCACGCCGCGCCGGACGCGGCCACCTACACGGCGCGCGGCCGGGCCGAGCGCTGGTTCGGCGAGCCGGCCCCGGCCGCGGGTGAACAGCTCGACGCACTGGCTACCGCGTTCGGGCGGGCCGCCGAGACCTACGTCAGCGGGCTGCTCACCCTCTCGTCCCGAACCGGCGGCGACGGCACCGAGGCCGCCCGCGAAGCCCGCCGGGCCAGCGACACCGTTCTGGAACGGGCCTCCGCCCTGGTCCGCCAGTTCGGCGCGGAGAAGGCCGCCCAGGCCAGTCCCCTCCTACCGGCCGGCCTGGACGCGAGATTCACCACGGTCGGGCGGGCGCTCACTGCCGGCGATACCGGAGCGCTCGCCCAGGCCATCCACGAACTGAACGACCACCAGCGGGCGAAGCGGCCGGAGGTGCTGCCGCGCGTCGAACGGACCCGGATGGGGGGTCGGCTCGTCCAGTGGCTCGCCACCGAGCCGGCGGGCGAGGCGTCCACCGTGGCCACCGCAGTGGAACGCCATGTCGCCGAGACCGGGTGGGTCGACCGTGCGCTGGAACATGTCGAGGCCGGCGGGGACAGTGACCCGGCGCTGCGGACCGCCTACGACACGCTGGCCGCACGGGTACGCGAGCGGCGCCATGCCATCGACCGGGACTTCGCCCGCGCCCTCGCCACCTGGACGGCAGCCGGCACCGACCCCGGAACCATGCTGACCGTGGAGACGTTCCTGGAGCGGGTCGTGAGGCCCGTCGTGCGCAGCGGCACCGACCGGCGCGTGCTGCTGCTCGTCGTGGACGGGATGAGTGCCGCCATCGCCGCCGAGCTGGGGGAGGAACTGCGGGCTTCCTGGGCGGAGTTCGACCCGGTGAGCGAAGGCACGCCGCGCCGCCGCGCCATGGCGGCAGCGTTGCCGACGCTCACCGCGGTCTCCCGCACCTCGCTGTTCGCGGGAAAGCTGATGCTGGGCTCGCAGCAGGACGAGGCGCGGCTGTTCCCCCGCCTTCCGCTGTGGGGCGGTGCCCCCGCCGCGGTGTTCCACAAGGACGACCTGCGGGCGGAGAGCGCCGGGGAGACCTTCGGTCCCGCACTGACCGAGGCGCTGATGGACGGCCGCACCCACGTGGCTGTCGTCCTCAACGCCGTCGACGACCGGCTGGCGAAGGAGCAGAAGCTCGGGGACGGCGCCTGGCGGGCGGACGACGTTCCGGCGCTGCCGGACCTGCTGCGGGTCGCCGCCGCGCAGGGCATGGCTGTGATCGTCACCAGTGACCACGGGCACGTCGTGGATCGGCACGGCACGAAGGTGGATGCCGCCGCCCCGCTCTCCGCCCGCCACCGCGTGCCCGGCGGCGAGGTGGGCCCGGCGGAGGTCGTATTGCGCGGGCCGAGAGTCGTCGCACCTCAGCCGGGTGCCTCGATCGTCGCCCTGTGGGACGCCGACTCCCGCTACACGGCCCGCAAGGCCGGCTACCACGGCGGCGCCTCACCCGCCGAGTTCACCGTCCCGGTCCTGGCGTTCCTACCGTTCGGTGCGACGCCTCCCCCGGGCTGGCGGGAGCTGGGCGACCAGCAGCCCCCCTGGTGGCAGGTCGACGGACCGTTGTCCCGTGCCGCTCCGGCCACCGCCGCCGCTCCCCCGGCCGCGGCACCTGCCCGGCAGACCCGGCAGAGGCCTGCAAAGGAGCAGGCCTGGCTGGCCCGCACCCACGAGTCGCTGTTCGACGTCGCCCTCGTTCCCACCACCGAGGACGGGGGAACGCTCGTCCAACCCGCCGTGGTCGACCCGGACGACGCCCTCGTGGCGAACCTGCTCGCTTCGGACATCTTCCAGGGCCAGATCGGCCTGCTCGCCCGCAAACCTCCGCTGGACAAGATCGAGGGGGCGATCCGGGCGCTGCTCGACGCCGGGGGAACCCTTCCAGTGACCGCGCTGGCCCAGCGTGTCGCCTACCCGGCGACCCGCGCCGACGGCTTCGCCGCGATCCTGCGCCAGCTCCTCAACTACGACGGGGTCCAGGTGCTGGAGACCCTGCCGGACGGTCGGACCGTCCGGCTTGATCTCCCTTTGCTGCGGGTGCAGTTCGACCTAAGCTGACGGTCCGTCGAAAGCAGACACCCTCTTGACGATGCGGGAGCCATGAGCGCCAACGATCGTGTGCTGATCAACCAGATGATCGAGGAGCAGCGGGAGGCACGCACGGTTCCACTCACGTTCGACGCCGCCTTCGAGCGGTTCGCCGCCGAGCACGCGTTGCACGGCTTCGGCCTCTCGGAGGAGGAAATCGAGGCCGGCGTGATCGGTGGGGCCGACGACGGCGGCATCGACGGCGCGTACGTCTTCCACGGCGGCAGGCTGCTGCACGAGGACAGCGACATCGTCCAGCCGCAGTCCTCGGTCTCCCACGTGGAATGGGGAACGCCGCTGACGCTGTGGCTCGTCCAGGCCAAGACCAGCTCCGGGTTCTCCGAGGTGGCGCTGGACAAGGTGGCCTCCACCTGCGCGAACCTGCTGGACATGGAGGTCGACGAGGCGGCTATCGGCCTTCTGTACTCCGACGACCTACTGGTTCGCTTCGCCCTGTTCAGGAAGGCGTTGTCCCGGCTTCTCACCCGCCATCCGACCGTGCTGATCAAGTTCTCCTACGTGACGCGCGGTGAGGCGAGCGAGGTGCACCCCAAGGTGCAGGCGAAGGCGAAGATCCTGGAGAACCAGTTCTCCCAGGCCTTCGCGATCTCCACCGGCGAGGTCGAGTTCCTGGGACCCGCGGAACTGTGGCAGCGTGCCAGCACCCTGCCCTCGTACACGCTGGAGCTCCCCTACCGGGAGAGCATCACCCACGGCACCAGCCACATCGCGCTGGTGGCGCTCGGCGAGTACATCGACTTCCTCAGCGACGAGGCCGGCGCGATCAAGTCCCACCTCTTCGACTGGAACGTCCGCGACTACCAGGGCAACGTCGAGGTCAACCGGGAGATCACCGCGTCGCTGCGCGACCCGGAGGCGCCGGAGTTCTGGTGGCTGAACAACGGCATCACCATCGTCTGCTCGCAGGCCACATCCGTCGGCAAGCGGCTCAGCCTCTCCGACGTGCAGATCGTCAACGGCCTGCAGACCTCCTACACGCTGCACGAGACGCTGCACGACCTGCACAGCGCCGAGCCGTCCGACCCCGTCTTCCAACGGCTCGTGCAGGTACGCATCCTCGTCACCGCGGACCAGGCCGCCCGCGACGCGGTGATCCGCGCCACCAACCGGCAGACCACGGTGCCGGTCGCCTCGCTGAGGGCCACCGACGACATCCAGCGCCAGATCGAGTCCTACTTCCACGAACACGGCTGGTACTACGACCGGCGCAAGAACTTCTACCGCAACCAGGGGAAGCCCGCCGACCGCATCGTCAGCATCCCGCTACTGGCGCAGTCCGTCATGGCGATGGCCCTGGGCCGCCCTGACTACGCCCGCGCTCGCCCCTCCAGCCTGCTGAAGTCGGACTCCGACTACCGACGGGTCTTCTCCGACAAGACGAAACTACCGGTGTACCTGTGGCTGGCGAAGGCCCAGCGCCAGGTGGACGAGTACCTGCTGTCCGCTTCGGAGCCCATCTCCCGCTCCGAGTACACCAATCTGCACTTCCACCTCGCCATGCTCGGCGCCGTCGACCTCGTCGGCCGCGTGTTCAGCAGGCCCGACGCTCTCGACAACGCCGCCCGCGAGCAGGTCTTCCCCAATCCCGCACGTCTGGACTCGCTGTGGAAGTCACTCAAGGAGGAGTTCGAGGGTTTCCAGCGGCAACACCAGTGGGGCGCGGACAAGACCGCTAAGAGCGGCGACTTCGTCACCCACCTGACAACCGAGCTCGGCTACGGCAGCCTGCGCCACCGGTGAGCCGGGACGGCAGCTGAGCGGAGCTGCGGGGCCGTGTCGCGAGTGTACGGAGAATGCGGAGGCGAGGCAGGTCGCAGGCGAAGGCCGTCCCCCCGGCACGGATGGGACAATGCGCGCGTGACCGATTCACGCTCCTCCGTCGTCTCCGCCGCCCGGCGGCGCACCGCCATCGACGCCCTGCGGCGCGGTGCCGTACCCGAGAGCGGCCTGGACCTGCTCGCCACCGGACTCGGCCGGTTCGAGTCCGCACTCGACGCGGAACTCGACGCGGTCGCCTCCGGCTCCTCGGTCTTCAAGGCCGTCCGCGGCGAGTACGGCTCCGGCAAGACCTTCTTCACCCGCTGGCTCGGCGAACGGGCCAAGCAGCGCAACTTCGCCGTCGCCGAGATCCAGGTCTCCGAGACGGAGACCCCATTGCACAAGCTGGAGACCGTCTACCGCCGTCTCACCGAGCGGCTGTCCACCGCGAGCTTCCCGCCCAGCGCCCTGCGTCCGGTCGTCGACGCCTGGTTCTACGCACTGGAGGAGGATGCGCTCGCCGCCGGCGCCGACGAGGAAGCCCTCACCGGCGCCGTGGACGAACTGCTCGCCGCCCGGCTGAGCGAGGTGTCGCGGCACGCGCCGTCCTTCGCCGCCGCACTGCGCGGCTACCGGGCCGCGCTCGCCGCGGGAGACGAGGCGACGGCCGCC
>NZ_BAAHCA010000006.1:0-38537 GCF_054776295.1 Streptomyces sparsus | reverse complement strand
GACGGCGGCTGGAACAGCGGCGGCCCCGGTGACGGCGAGCCGGGCTGGCCGGCCCCCCGCTGAGCGGGAGCAGCTGACCGGACGCCTGCTGACCGGGATGGACTGACCGGGGTGGCCTGACCGGGATGGCCTGAGCGGGCCACCGTCCGGCCGGACCCCGTAAGCGCCGGCCCTGCCGGCCCCACGCACGAAAGGGGCGCCCTTCCGAGACGGAAGGGCGCCCCTTTCGCATGCGTCGAGCCGGCGCCCCCGAACCGATCGAACCCCGCGAACGCGGGGGTCGGGCGGGGCTCGGAAGGTCACAGGCCAGAAGGCCAGCGAGGTTGGGAGACCGTGAGGCCGTGAGACCGCTGAGGTCAGGAGACCGCGAGGGCCGGAAGAGCAGCAGGCCGACGGGCCGGGGTCAGGCGGTGAGCGCGCGCTTCACGGCGGCGGCCACCCGGCCGCCTTCGGCGCGACCCGCGATCCGCGGGTTGACGATCTTCATCACGGCACCCATCGCGCGCGGGCCCTCGGCGCCCTCCGCCTTGGCCTCCGCCACCGCCTCGGCGACCAGTGCGCTCAGCTCGTCGTCCGACAGCGGCTTCGGCAGGTACTCCGCCAGGACCTCACCCTCGGCCCGCTCCCGCTCGGCCGACTCGGTGCGACCGCCCTGGGTGAATGCCTCAGCCGCCTCCCGACGCTTCTTGGCCTCTCGGGCGATGATCGTCTCGACCTCGGCGTCGGACAGTTCCCGAGCCGTGGTCCCCGCGACCTCCTCCTTCTGGACGGCGGTCAGCGTGAGGCGCAGTGTCGAGGAACGCAACTCGTCACGTGCCCTGATCGCAGCGGTCAGGTCGTCCTTCAGCTTCGCCTTGAGCGTGGTCATGCCGGTCAGTCTGCCAGCATCCACCGGGCCCGACGTACCGATATACGCCGCGCCCCCGCCCGTCCCGGCGGGCCCCGCCCGCCCGCACCCACCGGACCCGGGCGGCGCGACGCACCCTGGCGGTTCTGCGACGATGGAACAATGCGTGCGCGATACGGACTCCCCCTCGGCATCACGGCACTTGGTGCCGCCTGCATCGGCTACTCGGTGGCGGTGGAGCCCCGCTCCTTCCGGCTGCGGCGAGTCACCGTGCCGGTGCTGCCACCGGGTATGCGACCGCTCCGGCTGCTGCAAGTCTCCGACATCCACATGGTCAGCGGGCAGCGCAAGAAGCAGCGCTGGCTCCAGTCGCTGGCCGGCCTCCGGCCCGACGTGGTGATCAACACCGGCGACAACCTGTCCGACCCGGAGGCCGTCCCCGAGGTGGTCGACGCCCTGGGGCCCCTCATGGAGTTCCCCGGCGCCTACGTCTTCGGCTCCAACGACTACTACGGTCCGCGACCGCGCAACCCGGCCCGCTACCTCAAGGAGAAGGCCAGCGGCCGGCACGGCCTCAACGGCAACGCACCCGTCGTCGACGCCGTCCACATCGAGTGGGAGCCCATGCGGGATGCCTTCGAGGCGGCCGGCTGGGTGGGTCTCACCAACACCCGTGGCCGGCTCAAGCTGGAGAGCGGCGACCTCGCGCTGACCGGTCTGGACGACCCGCACATCAAGCGCGACCGCTACGCCGAGGTCGCCGGCGGCCCCGACCCGGACGCCGACTTCTCCCTCGCCGTCGTCCACGCCCCCTACCTGCGTGTGCTCGACGCCTTCACCGCCGACCGCTACCCGCTGATCCTCGCCGGCCACACCCACGGCGGCCAGCTCTGCGTCCCCTTCTACGGTGCGCTCGTCACCAACTGCGACCTCGACACCGACCGGGTCAAGGGCCTCTCCGCCCACCACGCCGGCGGCCACCGCTCCTACCTGCACGTCTCCGCAGGTTGCGGCGCCAACCGCTACACCCCGTTCCGGTTCGCCTGCCCGCCCGAGGCGACCCTGCTCACCCTCACCGAACGCCGCTGAGCCCTCGCCGGGGGCGGACGGAACCGGCCGGCACCACCCGCCCCCGCCCGCCCGAAACCGGATTTCGCGCAAGCGCCGGCGTGGGCTAAAGTAATGCTCGTTGCTTCGGGGTGTGGCGCAGCTTGGCAGCGCGCTTCGTTCGGGACGAAGAGGTCGTGGGTTCAAATCCCGCCACCCCGACAGAGGAAACACCAGGTCAGGCCCGGTGCTGAGAGATCAGCACCGGGCCTGATTTGTTGTGTCACCCCGCTTTGGGAGCCGTTTGGGAGCCGACTTCGGGGAACGGCTCCCCGTCAGCTCCCAGCAGGTGGCGTCCCGTCGTCAAGCGTGCCGGGTGTTGTGTGCGCTGAGAAGGTCACCCCACGGCTTGTGCCGAGGAGCCCGCAGACGGTACGACGATCGTCATGCACCCATGGTCTCCGTTAAACGACCGGCAGCTCGTACTCCTCACCCGCATCGGGGACGGAACAGACCCCGTCACGTCGGACAGTCCCGAGCTCGCTCTTACCGCCCGCGCGCTCAAGGAGCGGCGACTGATCACCATGCCCAAGCAGGGTGGGAAGAAGTGGCAGGCGGAGATCACCGATGCGGGGCGCTACTACCTGGAGCACGGCCACCACCCGGACCGGCCGGAGCCGGCTTCGCGCAAGCAGCGGTCGGCGGGTTCCGGAGGTCGTGCGCGAACGGCCTCTTCATCGCAGGAGCAAGCCGTAGCCTCCTCCATGACGGACCCCGCACCGGTGGGCGCCGCGAAGTCCCGCCGGTCGTCACCGGAGGAAGTCGGGGCCGCTTTGATCGCCCAGGTACAGCAGGCGGGGCGGTATCTTCGCATTCCGAACCCCAGCCAGGAGGAACGGGCGCGCTACCGCAGGGCGTTCGACGCGGCGCGACAGTGCGCCCCCGAGGGGTACCACCTGAAGTACAGCGGGCGCGCGAAGGGCGACTTCTTCCTCGGCCTGCTCAGGGTGTCCGGCGAGGACGACACCGAGTGGAACCGGATCCGGCTGGCGCGCAGCCGGGTGATCACCGACGTTGAGGATGTGATCGCCGCAGTCACGGCGGACCACAGCGCCTTCGAGATCTCGGAGGAGGTTCTGCCCCGAGTTGCCTCGCTTCTCCGGCTCCTCGCCGATGAGGCTCTCTCCCGCCACGGCGAGATCGCGGTGTCCAAGAAGCGCAAGCAGCCGAGACCGCTGGTCACCGTTCATGGACGGACGTACGAGATCAGCTTTCGTGAGCGGCAGAAGCAGGTCCGGTACGTGCCCAAGCAACCGGGCCGCCGTACGTATGACTGGCAGCGTGTGACCCCGGCCCACAGGTCCGAGCCGTCCGGCGAACTGGAGCTGCTGGTCAGCGACCATAACTCGGGCTACAGCTACGGCTGGAAGAAGGAGTGGGCCGACACTGCCAAGAAGCCCTTGGAAGAGCAGATCCCTTCGGTCTTCCGGGCGTTGAAGACGCGTGCGGAGGAGCAGGAACGCGCTCGGCTGGAACGTGAGGCTGAACAACGGCGTCACCGCGAAGAGCGGGAGCGGCAGGAGCAAGAGCGCCGACGCCTGGAAGCGGAGCGGGAGGAGCGCGAGCGGCAGGAGTGGGAGACCGCCGTCAGCGTCGCTTCGACCAAGGCGGTCCACGCGGTACGGGCCGAGCACTTCGGGACAGCCCTTGAGCGATGGCGGGCCGCAGGTGAGATCCGGACGTTCTGCGTCGCTCTGGACGAAGCCGCCGCCACGTCGGGCGACGCCCGCGAAGCCGACAGGCTGCGGGAGTGGTCGGCTTGGGGGAAAGCGGAGGCTGACCGGCTCGACCCCGCCCTGAGAGGAAAGGGCCTGGCTGCGCTCAACTTCCATGCGGAGCCGACGGGCGAGCAGCTGCGGCCCTTTCTCGACGGCTGGCACCCGCACCGACCGGAGAAGGAGCAACCTCCGGCTCAGCCAGCACGGCCCGAGCCGGAGCCAGAGCCGTGGCGCGGACTCATCGACGCACGTCAGGATCAAGGCTGGAGATATGGACGCCAAGGTCGCGCTCAATGGTGGAGGCGGTGACACCGTGCCCGCGGTCGCGTAGTGCCTTGACCGCCTTCTCGATCAGCTCCCCGAGCCGGATGACTTCGGCCCGTAGGGCAACCAACTCGTCGTAGCGCTCGGCTTTGTCCTCGCCGCACCACGCCCGGACGGCCCGCAAGGCGGCTGCCTCCGCGTCCAGCTTGCGGTCGTCCCGGCGGCTGTAGGAGTACCAGGAGGACTGTGCGCGCTCCTGCTCGATGTCCCGCTGCTTGCGATCCACCTCGGGAAGGACCTTGTCGGCGAGGCAGCCGGCCACCTGGCGGGCGATGCGCTCGGTGACCGGCCACCCCGCCACGCACGTGCCGTCGCGCTTCTCGTACACCATCGGATCGCCGCGGAGTTCGGCGGCGTCCATGCCGACGAGCGGTGCGGTCTCGTCGAGTCCGCCCAGTTCCAAAACTCCGGCGTCCGCCACCCCGCGCCGGAGGCGCAGCCTGCCCTTCGGACGGACGAAACCGAGGACCACTCGTGCGGCCTCGAACTCAGTGCTGCCGCGTACGTGGCGCGACGCCTCGGCCAAGGCCAGCTCTCCCGCGTCATCCGCCCGGAACGTATCGACATCCGTCCACCGTGCGACGAGGGAGCCGAAACTGACCCACTCCTGCAGACCGGCGTCGTCGCTTTCGAGAAACCGCACGTGGACCCAACCGGCTCTGCCAGGGCCGCCCACTCGAACGATCTCCACCTGCCGGACCGCACTGCCCAGCTCCTTCGGCCTCGCGCGGTATGCCCAGTGCTCGCCAATCTCCATGAGCCTATTGAGCCAGTTCGCTCGGCCCCAGCACCAGGCAACGCCAAAGCTGCCGGAGTGGGCTCGCCGAGCCAGGTTGACGATGTTCCGGGCGTCGGGGACTGGCTGTGCTCCCGGACAGACCGGCAGGGAGCTCCCAGCGCTCCTCAGGGCTTCACAGGCGTACGTGAATCCCTGCGTGCTCGCAGAAGATCGCTCAGTACGCGCACCGGCGATGTCGGGCACATTTCCAGCCGGGCGTCGAGCGCCGTCTCCCACTGCTCGGTCAGCCCGTGCATGAGGCGCCTGCGCATGCCAGGCGTGACGTGGGCGTAGCGCGCGGAGACGGAGCCGTCGATGTGGCCCATGCGCTGGTCCATGAGGACCTTCTCGGTGCCGAGGTCCTCCATCAACGTCCGGTGGGTGTGACGGAGGCCGTGAGGTGTGAGGCCCTTGGCGATCGGGAGCCAACAGGCGTCGGCCCGGTCGCTGGCTCCGCGACCTCGGGCCGGGACGCCGGGCCATGGCTCGCCGAGTAGCGGAACGGGGCGGGGTTCCTGCGGTGCCTTCTTCGGGTACCAGCCGGAGATCGCCGGGGTGAACAGCCACGTCGCGAAGCCGTTTCGACGCCAGTGGGCGGCATGCTGCGACACCGGGCCGCCCCGCACGAACCCCAGCTCTGCTATTGCCTGTTGCACCCTCATCCGTTTGGCTTCGGCGACGCGGTCGGGGTGGTTGAGGACGTTGGACACCGTGCCCGTGGATACTTCGGCACGGCGTGCGACGTCGACAAGCTTCGCGCCCTGGTGGCCGCCGGTGCGGGCCGTGCCCTGGCCCTGGAAGACGTAGATCTTGCCGTGGCACGGGCAGGGTTTCGGCTTCGTACGGGCGACGTGATTGGCGACCAGGGCCGACAACCAGGTCGTGGAGTCGATGGTGCGGTAGCTGTCGTCCTTCGGCGGGCAGCGCACCAGCTCGCCCGTGTCGAGTTCGTACAACTGCCACTCGACGCGGACAGCTCCAGGGCGGGCGAACTCGGTCTCCAAGCCGACGATTTCGCCCCAGCGCATGCCGGTGTAGCCCTTGAGGACCACGGCGATGAACTCGTCGTCGCGGCCCGACAGGAGTGCCGCCCGTTCCGCGGTCAGCAGGATGCCGAGTGGGTCCGTGACGACCTTCTCCGGGCTGCGGTCGCGGGAGCGTCCGGCGCGTTTGCCGCGCCCGCGTCGCCTGGTCGCGGGGTTCGAGGAGATCAGGCCCTCGTCGATCGCGTCCTCAAGGATCAGGTGGAGCGTCGAGCGCCAGGTTTTGACGCTGGAGGCGGCGTAGACGGCCTTCTCCTTCTTCTCCCAGAGATCGACGTCCGTGCGCAGGATGCCGGCAAGTGCCTTGTCCTCGAAGTCGGGGAGCAGGTGCTCCTCGATGTGGCGCTTGTAGTTCTGCATGGTCGAGGCGGCCAGGTCCTGGGCCTCGTACCAGCGGTTCGCGTACTCGCCGAAGGTCTCCTGGCCGAGGGCCGGATCGCGCCAGTCGCCGCGCCGGTACTTGTTCTCGGCCTCGCTCGCGGCGCGCTGGGCCTCACCCTTGGTGGCGAAGCGGATCGCCTTGCCGTCGTTCTCGTCGACGACCGTGAGGTGCTTGCCGGGCGCGGTCTTGTATCGGCCGCGCCAGTAGTTTCCGCGTTTCTCCGCGAAACCCAAGTCCCGCTTCCTCCCCTTGCTCCGCTGTCGTTGGTGGCGCGCTACGCGACGGTGTCGTACTGCGTTCGACGGGGTGGCCGGGCGCGCAGGCGCGGTGCCGAGGCACCGGGCGACCGGCGAGGTTGCGCGGGATTGGCTTGAGTGGTCGGCGTCGAGGCCGGAGCAGCCACCGCTGTGACGCCTTGCGGCGGCCGGGCCGGCCGCTCCTCGTGGAGGCGCACGATGTCGGCGAGATGGCCGGCGGTGAAGCGGTAGGCACGGCCCACCCGCGTGTGTGGGATCAGGCGCCGCCGTGCTCGGTCCTTGACCCACCAGGCGGAGCAGCCGAGGATCTCGGCGATCTCCTCGGGTCGGTAGAGGCGAGTAGGAGCGGCTTCGGCCCCGCTGCCGGGAAGACCGGTCGCAGAGGCAGGGGGTATCGAGGAGTGACGCTGCAAGGAGGGTGGTTCCTGTCTTGGTGGGGGTGTGCTTCGTCAGCGGTGCTGGACGCGTCTCGTCAGAGTGCGCTCGGCTTCTTGCAGCAGCGCGCGGGTTGAGGCGAGGAGCGCTTCGGCGATGACGACGATGCCGCCGATATCGCCGATGTCGCCGAGATCGCAGCGCCGATGGGCGCGCTTGATGCGGGACGGCATCGTGTTGGACGTGGGGTGGCACCCGAGGGCGGTCACGGGATCGGCCAACTGACGCTCGGCGAAGCGGTGTTCAGGGCGGAGTGTTTCGATGTTTCGGTCGGCCCGTATTCCTCCGGGCACGATTTCGAGTATTCGTGCGGCCATGTCTCACTTGTAGCGTGCATTCGCCGGTTTGGTTAACCGGCGATCGTGGTCTATGTTCCGCCTCGCGCAGTTCCCGCGAGGGGCGGTCCACCAGTTCTCAAGGTCAGGTTCCACAATGCTGCGCGGCTCCCATGGGCGGCTCTGACATGCGGTGTTGTGTTGTAGCTTCGTGGCCAGCGGCGCGTCAACGGGTTGGCGATGTGATGCTTCTGGCTCGGCGTCCGGGCAACTTTTTGGTCAACCGCCGATCGTGCCCTACCGTTTTCGCACCGCCATCTGCAGCCCGATTCCCGGTGCCTTTCTGCCCTCAGAGATGCGACCGGATTGGGCTGGACTTGTGCGCCCTGGGTGTGGCTGTGTTGACGGCACCCCAGGGAACCGCGACCGGCTCGCAGCGCACCCCGCGCCAACAGCCGGGCAAAGCCCTGCCCTTACGCCCCTATCGCCCTGATCGACGGTGCGCCGTGGAAGCACGACCACCGGCAACCGAGTGAGGACCGCTCTCTTGGCACGAATCCGCACCATCAAGCCCGAAGCCTTCGTCTCCGAATCGCTCGCCGCCGTCAGCCTCACCGCCGAACGCACCTTCTTCGGCCTGCTCACCCAGGTCGACGATCAGGGCCGCCACCGCGACCACGCCGCGATCATCGCCGGACAGCTATGGGTTCTGCGCCCAGCCCACACCCCCACCTACGTAGAGGAGGACCTCGCCCAGCTCTCCGACGCCGGCCTCATCTGCCGCTACCAGGGCCCGGACCACAAGCGCTACCTGCACATCGTGACGTGGCGGCAGCATCAGAAGATCAACCGGCCCAGCAAGAGCCGTCTCCCCGCCTGCCCACACCACGACGCCCTGGCCGGCACCGTGCCGACCACCGCTGAGCGCGAGCCACGGGGCAGCGTCACACAGCCCGCACTGCCCCCTCACGGAGCCCTCCGTGAAAGCTCCGGCGAAGTGCGGCAGCACCCGGTGAATCCAGGCACCGACGGCAAAAGTGCAGGTCAGATGGGTTTCACGGAGCCCTCCGTGAGAGAGCCGGGAGGTCTCCCTGCGACGGCGATGACGCCTCATCGTCCGGATCTAGGACCTAGGAACATGGATCTAGGAACTACCCCTTCGGGGGGCGCGAGCGCCCCCGCACCCGACACGCTCTCGGCCCAGCAGCTCATCGCCGAGTACGCCGCCGCCTGCACTCACCGCCCACCGAGGGACGTCCTGAGCCACCTCGGTCAGAAGGTGCGCAAGCTGCTCGACGAGGGCATCGCCCCCGCCCACGTCCGGTCCGGGCTCGAACGGCACCGCGCCAAGGGCCTGCACCCCAGCACCCTGCCGAGCCTGGTGCACGAAGCCATGAACGCCACACCCAGCACGTCGGCTGTCCACAGGCCGTGGACGAACCCCACCGACGTCGCCGCCGCCTACGGAGAAGAGCTCTGACCGCCACCCGCACCCGCGCGCCCCAGCAGGTCGGCCCGCTCGCCGACCGCCTCAACCGCATCCTCGCCGACCGCGGCATCGACCCGAGCGCCGCAATCGAGGAGCCGCCGGACGAGCCGATCACCGCGCTGGAACTCGCCGACGCCCGCATCCCCGCCCGCTACCGCCGCGCCCTGGCCGGCCACCCGCAGGTCACCGCCTGGGCCGAACAGGTCGCCCACGCCGGACGCCCGGGCCCGGGCGGCCCCGGCATCGCGGAAGGCCCGTCGCTGCTGATCGCGGGCCCCACCGGCACCGGCAAGACCCACCAGGCGTACGGTGCCATCCGCGCCCTCCTCGCACGCGGCGTCCGCCTGCGCTGGGAAGCCACCACCACCGCCGACCTGTACGCGCGCCTCCGCCCCCGGAACGGGCACGACGCCGAACGCGACCTGCAGACGCTGGCCCGCTGTCCGCTGCTGCTCCTGGACGACCTCGGCGCGGCCAAGACCAGCGAGTGGACCGAGGAACTCACCTACCGGCTCATCAACCACCGGTACGAGCACCTGCGCCCCACCCTCATCACCACCAACCTCCCCACCGCCGAGCTGCGCACCGCACTCGGCGACCGCGTCGCCTCCCGCCTTGCCGAGATGACCGAACGCGTCATCCTCACCGGCTCTGACCGACGCCGCACCGCGCCCACCGCCTGACCGGCCCTCGTGCGCCTGCTGCCCCCGCCCGTCTCGCCTGGCCGCCCGCGCCCACACTTGCCCGGACCGCGAGGGCCCCTCCTCGGCGAGGGCGTCACGCAGGTCCCGCCCCGCTCGCCCGACCCCTCCACTTCCCCCGGCACCTTGGAGAACCATCCTGTCCCCGACCGCCTTCGCACCCCTGGCTGCCCGGAGCGCCGGCACTCCGCTCCTGCCGGACTGGGCCACCTCGCCCACGATGACTGCGGTGCTTCTCCTACTGCTCCTCCTCGTCACCCTCCTCGCCGGACGGATGATCCGCCAGCAGCGCCGTCGCCCACCCGGTGCTAACCGGTGGCGCGGCACGATCGCGGTGCGAGTCGCCGCCGTGGCCGCGGTCGGCTGTACCGCCTACAGCGCGGACACCAGCTGGCGGTTCGCCGCCGACTACCTGGACATGGGCAGCACCGTCGAGCGCGTCTTCATGTTCGCCACCGCAGAACTGGCCCTGTTCGCAACAGCCCTGATGGCCCGCCAGAACCTCAACGGGCCGACACGGGCGCCCGGACTGCCCGGAGCCCTGGTATGGGTGATCACCGCAGTGCAGATCATCCCCGCCTACGCCGAGTCCGGCCCCGTCGGCGGAACCGTGCGGGCCCTGATCGGTCCGGTCATGGCCGCGATGCTGTGGCACCTGGCCATGGGCATCGAGCTGCGCCACCGTGCGCCCGAAGCGGCCTCACGCAGCCTGGTCGCCGTCCTCGTGCGCCAGGCACGCGAACGCCTGCTGGCCCGGCTGAGCATCGCCGACCAGGACGCGGACGCCGCCCGCCTCATCCGCGAGCACGCGCTGAACGAATCCGTCGCGTTGATCCTGCGCGCCGAGTCGATGTCCGACAAGCAGCGCGGCAAGCGGCGGGGGCGACGCCTGACAGAGCGCCTGCACGAGGCCCTGGAGCGGGCCGACGTCGACAGCGACCTCCTCCAGGACGAGCTCCTGCTGCGCAAGCTCGCCACCCGCAAGCAGGCCCTCGACCTCGCCTCCATCACCCTGCCGCCGCGCTGGCACGCCCCGACCTCCTACACCGCCCGTGACTTCGGGCAGACCCACCCGCGCACGGCCCGCCCGGAACCAGAGCCCCGGGCAGAGCACACTGCCCGCCCGCACCCATCGGAACCGCACGACGACCAGCCGCCCCCGGCTGCCCGCCCGCAACCTGCCCGCGCGACGTCGGCACCGCCGTCACGGGCGGAGTCCGGTCTCCGCCCGCCCGAAGACAGCCCGCCGTCCACCGGCGACACCTCCGGCAGCGGTCCGGGCAGGCACAAGCGGAACCGGGCGGCCCGGAAAGTCGGAGAGGACGGCAAGCCCCGCGCCTCCGATGAGGTTCATCCGCACCTTCACCCGCCGCATGTACGAGGAGACCGGAAGCGTCGGCCGCGACCGGGTGGAGAACGCCCTGCGCGACGCCGACTACACCGTCTCCAGCGACGACGCCGGACGCGTAGTCCGCGAGTTCAAGAACCAGCGCAGGCAGCGCCCAGCGCCCCCGCGCCCCGATCACCGGAGTCCGGCGGCTCCTGCAACCACACCCTGAGACGGAGGCCCCCGTGCACGCCCGGAACCGCGAAGAACCCACCACCCACGACGACTCCCTACCGGTCAACCCAACTCCCGGCGGAGCAAGTTATCGGCCAAGACACTCTTCCCCGTCGGGGAAGGCGTCCTCGGCCAGTCCCGCCCCGGGGGAGGCGGGGGCGGACCAGCACCGGGGGGCGCTGGTCCGCGAGGCAGCGACCGAGGGCGGAACGCAGCCGGAGAAGCAGCCGCCGCGCAGACGCCGCGACGCGAAGAACGTCTCGCGCAAGCGCTCGCCGAAGCCACCCGCCCACAAGCGCTCCTACGTGTGCAGCGTCCGCCTGAACGACGACGAGAAGACCCTGCTCGCCGCTGCCGCAACCGCCTCCCGCACGAGTCTGCCCGCCTTCCTCGCCCGCAGCGGCCTGGCTGCCGCACGTGACCTCGATTCGGCCGCCGCGGCCATCGCCGGACGCCGTGAACTCGTCGCCGAACTGTTCTCGGCCCGCCGCCACCTCGGCCACGTCGGCAACAACCTCAACCAGATCACCCGCGCGATCAACTCCGGTGCTCACCCGCCCGAACTCGACGCCGTCGTCGTGGCCACCGATCGGGCGGTCCAGCGTGTCCAGCACGCCACCGACCAGCTCCTCGACCACGACTAGGAACACACCACCGGCGTGATCCCCAGGATCCACAAGCGCGGGCAGCGCACCCTCGGCCTGCTGCACTACCTGTACGGGCCCGGCGCCCACGAGGAGCACACCGACCCGCACCTGATCGCTTCCTGGGACCACAGCGCTCCCGACCCCGGCCGCGACGAGTCGGCGACGCTCAAGCAACTGCAACAGCTGCTCGACCAGCCGCTGGAGAACATCGACCCCGCCCAGCGGCCGACGAGGCACGTCTGGCACCTGTCCGTACGCAACGCCGCCGAGGACCGCAGCCTCACCGACGCCGAGTGGGGCGACGTCGCCCGCCGCATGGTCGCCGCCGCTGGCATCGACGACCCTGAGCAGGATGCGGGCTGCCGGTGGGCAGTCGTCCGGCACGCCGACGACCACATCCACATCATCGCCACCCTGGTCCGCGAAGACGGCTACAAGCCCGACCTCCACCACGACGCCGCCCGCGTCCAAGCGCAAGCCCAAACCCTGGAAGGGGAACTCGGGCTGCGCCGCCTCAACAAGGGCGACGGCACCGCGGCCAAGCGCCCCACCAGCGCGGAACGCTACAAGGCCCGGCGCCAGGGCCGTGACCGCACCGCGCGGGAAGAGCTGCGCGAGACCGTGCGCCGCGCGGCAGCCGGCGCACAGGGCGAGGAGGAGTTCTTCGACCGGCTGGCCGCCGCCGGCCTGCTGATCCGCAAACGCGCTGCTCCCTCGGGTGACCTGCTCGGCTACAAGGTGGCTCTCCCCGACGATCGCAACAAGGGCGGCGAGCCGGTGTTCTACCCAGGCGCGCGACTCGCCCCTGACCTCTCCCTGCCGCGGATACGGGAGCGCTGGTCCGCCGACCCGCACGACCAGGCCGCCACACCGGTCGACGCAGCCCCTGCGGAGCCTAACCGTCCGGCCGCCCCTCGCCGACGCGCGGCCTCGGCCGCGTGGCAGGCGGTAACCGTCGTGGAGCAGGGCGACGACGCGGTCGCCGCCGCGTACATCGCGGCAGCCGGGGAAGTCCTGGACGCGCTCGCGAAGACCTCCGCCGCGCACACCCGCCGCGAACTCCGGGATGCGGCAACCACGTTCGAACGAGCCTCCCGCTCCCACGTGAGGGCCGAGCGCGGCCACGACCGCGCCCTACGGGAATCCGCACGCGACCTCATGGACAGCGGCCCGGCGCTCGGCCGGGGCGAGGACGGCGCAACCACCGCGATGGCGATCGACATGCTGTTCTTCCTCATCACCGCCGCCGCCCACTGGCACGCCAAGAAGAACCACGCCCAGCAGGCCGCCGCCGCGCACCTGGCCGCTGAGCACCTCCGCGCCGCCTACCAGACCGCCGCCGCCCAGCCCCTCGGCGCCCTGTACCAACGCGGCCGACACCTTGGCCGTCCAGTGCTGCAACGGCAAACGGCGGCGCTGCGCGAGGCGCTGCCGGAGCTGGCCGAGCAGATCCTCGCCGAACCCGGCTGGTACGCCCTCGCCGTCACACTCACCGACGCCGAGAACGCCGGCCACCCCTCCGCCACGCTCCTCGCGGAGACGGCGGGGAAACGGGACCTGGAGAGCGCGGAGTCGGTCAGCGACGTCCTCGTATGGCGGCTCCGCCGGGCTGCCGACCTGCCAGCCGACACCACCGGTACGTGGTCCCGCGAGCGCGGGGAAGCGACCCCGACGCGCCGTGCGCAGCGCCCGACACCGGGACGGAACGTTCCCCGTACCCGCAGGCCGTGACTGCGGATGGTGAACACAGCCGTGGGCCCGTCGTGTTCAGTCCGGCAGGTGCGGCACGAAGCCGGGCCTCCCGATCGGGAGGCCCGGCTTCGAAGCGAGGGGCGGCAATCAATCAGCTGGGGCGCACAGGAGGCGGTCCCGCGTGCTCTCCGGTAGCACCTGGCGGAGGACCGGTGCGGTGGAGGTGAGGGAGCGGGTGAACGCGGCGACGAGGTCGTGCGGCACGCTGGCGCCGAACGAGGCGGCCCACAGGTACGGGGCTCCCATGGCAGGCTCTGCCCATGCCTGCCATCCACACGGCTCCGCCTCGTCCGGCCCGTTGGTCAGAGCGCTGGGGTCGGCGTCCTGGATGAGGGGTGGCACCTCACCAAGGCGGAGGTGAGAGGCGAAGGTCGGGTCTGACGCTCCCACGCGGAACTGGTTGACGTCGCGGAGCCAGCCATGCGCGGTGGCGATGCCCGTAACGGGCTCGGGGCCGGTGAACGAGGTGGTGGGCTGGTCGCGGGCGTCGAGCGCGAGGAGGAAGTCGCAGAGGACCTCCCCCGGGATGCCGGGGGTGCAGTAGGCCGACCACTGCGCGATCGGGCTGCCGGGGTGCTCGCGGGCGGAGACCTGCCAGGCGACCGGCAGCCCGCCGAGGTGGAACGGCTCGTCCGGCAGCAGCCACTGGGCCCACCTGAGGGTGTCGGGGCTGATGTGGAGGACGGTGCTGCGCAGGACCTGCCGGTCCTCCGGCGCCTCGTCGGGCTCCTGGCGTCCGTCGGGCGATCACGAGGCTGGTCCAGCCGAGGCCGCCGAGGATGTCGGCGACGGCGTCGTAGAGACGGCCGTCGTCACCGGCAAGGTGTCGGGGTCCCACCCAGTACGCGGGCAGAGCGCCCCGGTTCGCGGTGGACGGGTCGAGTGGTGGGTCGGAGTACAGGGCGCCTCCAAGGGCTTGGTGCGGGGTCTGGTTGCCGTCGGCGATGCGGCGAGGCGGCGGGTGGTCGGGAGCCTGGCAGGCCAGGGCGACGGCTACCGCATGCGGCAGATGCCCGAGTCAGCTGTCCGTGTCCCACTGCTCGGCCAGATGGACAACGGGTGTCCGGTCTCCGCGCGGGACTCCATGCCCGGCGCAGGGCGATGGGCGCCGAGCCGGATGACGCCGACTGGCGTACTCATCGAGGACGGGCGGTTTCCAGCACACGCGTCACAGCGGCGGCGACGATGTCGGCTGGCGTCTCGGTGCCGAAGGAGATGCTGTACCCGGGGGCCGTCGCCGTACCGGTGACCGCGATCTTCCAGCCCTCGCCGTCTGTTCCGGGACGGCCGAGCGGAGACCAGCCCAAGTAGAACCGGCCGTCCTTCGAATTGACGTGCACGTCGGCGCGGTCGTCCATCACCATGTGGAAGTCCTCGGCAGAGAACTGATCCATCACAAGCGTGGGCTCGCCCGGGCCGAGCTGCCAGTCGCGCACTTTCAGGGTCTTGGCGGTGGTGGAGAAGCCGGGGCCCATGCGAGCCACGGTCACGGCGATCACCTCTCTGACCTGGGGTTTCGGAAGGTCGTCCACGTTGACATCGCTCTGCACCCGTTGGCCAGTCCTTCGCGGCTCTTTCCCGTCTGCCCCCGGCGAACCGGGGCACGGGCCACTCCTCTCCGTCGTCCGAAGCGCGGCGTACGAGCAGTCCACCCGCCAGCCGCCTGGTTACTGAGAGCATGGACGCGTGAGTGCTGACCAACTGGGGCCCTGGGTACCGGACAGCCCGGAAGAAGTCGCCAAGGTGTTCGTGAAGGCAGCCTTCCCTTGGTGGATCGCCGGCGGACACGCGATCGAGCTCGCGGTCGGTCGTGAGCTGCGTCCGCACGCTGACCTCGACGTCCTGGTTCTCCGTCGTGACCAAGCCCTCGCCCGTGACCTCCTAGCCGACTGGGACCTGTACGTAGCGGACCCACCCGGCCAGGGGCAGCTACGACCGTGGCCTTCCGGGGAAGCGCTGCCCCGACCACTCCACGACATCTGGTGTCGGCGCACGCCGGCGGCGCCCTGGTTGGTGCAGCTCATGCTGGATGAGGCTGAGGGCGATCAATGGGTCTCGCGGCGCGCCCCGCAGATCCGGCTTCCTCTCGAGCGTCTGGGCCGCACGAGCCCGGCCGGGATTCCCTACCTGGCGCCCGAGGTGCAGCTCTTCTACAAGGCGAAGGCCACCCGGGAGAAGGACGAGACCGACTTCGAAGCGGTGCTGCCGCTGCTGGACGCCTCGCAACGCCTCTGGCTGGCGGACGCGATCGAGGTGATCGCGCCAGACCACCCCTGGCGACTGCGGCTTCTACCGGCCAACCGAACGTGAGAGGCGGGACGTCGCAGAGGTCGGGGCTTCGAAGCCGGGCGAAGCCCTCGGCTCGCAGCACCGTTGCGAGGGCCACACCAGGGCAGAAGCGATCCGGCCCACCGCCTGTGGCCGTGACCGACCTCCTCACCGGGAATCACAGCCGCGGCCAAAGCCGTTCGTGAGCCCCGGCGGCCCGGCTGGTGGAGCGGACGGGGACGGCGGGCGGGTGGGTGAATCACTGCCCCCGCCTGCTCACACCGATAGGCTTTCTCCATGGTGACTGCTGATTCGAAGGTGTCGCTCACCGGCATCAAGCCCACCGGGGAACCGCACCTCGGCAACTTCATCGGTGCGATCAAGCCGGCCCTGGAGCTGGCTGGCGGAGCCGAGTCGATCTATTTCATCGCTGACTACCATGCGCTGACCTCGGTGCGGGAACCGGAGTTGCTCAGGCAGTGGACCCGGTCGGTGGCGGCCACCTGGCTGGCGGCGGGCCTCGACCCCGAGCGTACGATCTTCTACCGCCAGTCCGACGTGCCGGAGATCTTCGAACTCCACTGGATCCTCTCGTGCTTCACAGCCAAGGGGCTGATGAACCGCGCCCACGCCTACAAGGCGGCGCGGGATCGGAACCGCGAAGCGGGTGTCGAAGAGCTCGACACCGGGGTGAACATGGGCCTGTTCAACTACCCCGTGCTGATGGCGGTGGACATCCTGATCATGGATGCAGATCTCGTTCCCGTCGGGAAGGACCAACTGCAGCACGTCGAGTACGCGGCGGACATCGCGGGCGCGTTCAACGCCGTCTACGGGGACAGCTTCCAACTGAAGATCCCCAAGGCGGTCGTCCCGACCGAGAACACCGGACGAACGCTGCCCGGAACGGACGGGCGGAAGATGAGCAAGTCGTACAACAACACGATCCGGCTCTTCGCCCCCGAGAAGGAGCTGCGGAAGATCGTTCGCCGCATCCCCACGGACAGCACCCCTGTCGAGGCCCCGAAGGACCCCGACAGCTCCGCCGTCTTCCAGTTGCTCAGCCACTTCGCGGATCCCAGGACCCTGGCCGAGGTCCGGACACGGCTGGAAGCCGGTGGCATGGGGTGGGGCGAGTTGAAGGACACCCTGCACGTCGTGCTGAACGAGCAGTTGAGCCCGATGCGCGAGCGCTACGACGCGCTGATGCAGCCGGGCAGCGAACTGGACGAACTGCTGGCTCTCGGTGCTGCCAAGGCGCGTCGGCGAGCGCAGCCGGTGCTGGAGCAGGTCCGCAAGGCGATCGGAATCGGTTGAGCCCAGATGCCCATCAGCCTCTGGCTGCAACCGCTTGAGCGACCTGGTCCGCTGCGTGCCAGGCAGTGGTCCACTTGCCCGGAAGGCAGACGATCAGATTCGCCACCCGCTCCCAGCCCGGCGGGGGGCTGCTGAGATCGACCACGACAGCCGACGGGTCGGGCTGGGCACCTGACGGTTCAGCGGCATGGCCCCACCTGAGCTGAAGCCTCTCAGTAGGAACCTCCGGCCAACGACGCGAAAGCGCCGCCGCGAGCCGGTAGCGCTCCTTCTCGTCATCAGTCGGGCTGCTGGGCCGGCCGGGTAGTGCTGCCTTGATCCCGCTGGGCTGTGGGCTGATGGCAAGCTTGTCCCCATCGAGCCAGTAGGTGAGCGGCAGCCTTGGAACCGGGCCTTCCAGCACGCCGTATGGCAGGTGGCCGAGGGTGAGCGGGTGTTGAATGCCGAGCAGGTCAAGCAGGTGGACCGTGCGGTGGCCGGTGGTCAGGACGAGGGTACGGGGCCGGTAGTAGCCGGCGTCAGCGCTCCACAGCAGGATCTCGCCGTGCGAGAACACCGGTTCGCAGGACGCGGGTGGGGCGAAGTCGACTCCGCGGACGGCTGCGTACGCGACGGACTTGGAGAGCAAGGCGACCACGTCCACGGAAACGTCTGGCAGAGCGAAGGCCCTTACCGGTTCAAGGGAGGACTGGGTCCTGTACGCGTCCAGCTCGGAGCCGGACAACGGCTTCACGGGTATCCCGAGATCCGACCACGCCTGCGTGTACCGCTCGACCTCGTCGTGGGAGGAGAAAAGTGCCAGGCCCGGTGTGTGCGGGATATCCGTACCGATCAGGCTGAACCACCGGGACCTGTGCTGCAAGCAGGCAGCGGCGACGTCGGGAAGCACGGGGGCATAGACGGCTCCCGAGTGGAGCTGGCCGAAGTTCTGCAGGGACGCTCCAGCGACGCGGTCGCCGTGGCATCGGACGCTGTGGCCCTCCTCGGCCAGTCGCACAGAGGCGGTGAGGCCGGCGAAGCCGGTACCAAGAACGACGGTGTCAGGGGCGTTCTTCATCGTGTTCCTCCAGAGGGGCGGGCTGCGGCCCAGCGGCGATGGTCCGCATCTGGGAAACGCCTATGTGCCTTGCGAAGCCGCGGACGAGCCGTTCGGGAGCGCCGTGGTGATCCACCTGGGCACGGATGCGAGGTGGCAGGAGCGCCAGCCCTTCACGGCTTGCCCGGCGATGCGCGGCGGGATTGTTTCGGCTGACGGTGCAAGAGAGCGCAAGGGCGGCAAGAAAGGTGGGAAGTCCGCCGAGACCGTGCGGGACGTCGGGATGCGGATCGTTGCCTCGAACGACCCAGAGCGAGCGGGTGGCGGGGAGCTGGCTGATGGTGGCCAAGGAGGTCGCTGCGAACGCGTAGGTGCAGGTGTTGCCGACGGTCGTGCGGGTGGGGCTAGCGGGGCTGCGGAGGTCAGTGGCATGGAGAAGCTGAGGCAGCAGCACCAGGTCAATGTGGGCTAACCTCGCGTAACGGATAGCTTGTTGGCGCTTGGCGCGACCGTACGGCGTCTGCAGAAGACACGGGGCCAGGGCGGCGGTCGTGCTGGCCGCGAGAACCCGGACGGTGAACCCGTTGGCGGCCAGCGCGTCCTGTGTTCGCAGTGTGAAGGCGGTAGCAGCACAGATCGAGCGTCGCATCGAGGTCACGCTGGTCCGGTCAAGGAGGAGATCAGCGAGGACGACCTCCTCCTCTCCGACCAACAGATGACTGAGACGCTTCTGGGCCTGGCGCCAATCCGACGTGGCTGTCAGGTCGGCCCGGATCCAGTCCGCATGCTGCCTACCCGTGGTGTCAGGCTGGCGGGAGAGACCGATGGCCCGGCGCCCTTGTGCGCGGAGCTTCGCCAGGAGGTGCCGGCCAAGTCGGCCTTTGCCTCCGAGTACGACGTACACCGGTCCGGTGCTCACCGCTCGCACTCCCGCCAGATTCTGGCGAAACTGGTGAACGTCTCGGTGAACCGGTGCTTGGCCACCTCCCAGCCGCTCGGCTTCTGCCGTCTGTGCCGGAAGGCAGCGCGGGCCTGGTCGATCTCGGGCATGGCCCACCCGCTGCTGAGCTCGATCGCTGAGAGCAGAGGTCGCTGGCTGGCCTCGTCGTGGCCGAGGACTCGTCCGGCGATCTCGTCGTCGGTCATGCCGAGATGGATGCTGGAGGCCGGGATGCTCTTTGACATCTTGGGGTAGCCTCCCAGGCCCTCCAGGACACGGAAGTACAGGGCTCCGAGTTCGACCTGCCAGCCGAGGCTGAGATCGCCGGCTTCCTTCTGTCGCTTGAGGACGAGCCGGGACAGCTCGGTGAAGTAGCTCTCCTCCAGACCTGAGAGCATCAGCATGCGGGCGGCGCCCGCCTCGGCGGGCCCGAGAATATCCGCGACCGTGTAGAGCGCGTCGACCGTGACGCCGATCTCGCTGCCGAGCAGGCCGCGGTCCTGGTAGAGGTCGGCCAGGTCCTCGTGGTGATCGAGGAAGTCCTGACGGGTGAGGAACCGTGCGATACGTCCGCACCGCACGAGGTTCGCCGAGTCGATGTGAGAGCGCAGCTCCACTGGCGCGAGGCCCGACGGCGAGTCGAGGCCGATTGCCCGCATGAAGCTGAACATCTGGTCGCGGACAGCGACGAGTTGGTCCCACTGCACGTTGCGGGAGTTCCAGGCGCCCAGCTCCGAGACGACGACGGTCATCGGCACCCCCAGGCGCCGCTGCATCTCGATCACCCCGAGCATCACGGACAGCGTCCCGGCGGTCGGGGCGTTGGTCGGCCCGAAGCCGGTGACGATGACGAGCGGCCGTTCGGGGTCCACGGGCAGGACGTCCTGCGCCCGGTCGTGGTGGGTGAACCGACGGGTCAGCGGACCGAGTGTCTCGGCGGCCCAGTCCTCGGCGGTGGGTAGCGGCTGAGGATTCATCGGAGTCCTTTCGAGGGGGCAGCGCGAAGGCGGAGAAGGAGGTGCTGGGCGCGGCCGTCCAGACGGGCTTCGCGGACCATCTGGAGGGCTTCGTCTTCGCCCACGTGGGGCCGCGAGGCGGCGAGGATGGCCGCGGCGTTGTGGTCGACCAGGTCGGTGGCGGCCGGATCACCGTCCGGGCGGAGGGACTCGACCAGTGCTGCCGCGTTCGTGTGGTGGTCGGAGCGGTGTCGCACCCTCCGTTGCCAGGGAGCGGGGGCCGCGTCCCGGCGGTGGCGCACGAGCTGTATGTCGCCGTGATGCAGGACAGCGCTGACGCTGGTGCCGAACGGGGCGAGCTCGTCTATCCGCTGCCCGGGTCCGAGCGTGGTGGTGACGACGCGGCCACGTGCCACGTCCGGGCGCGCGGCATGTATGCCCAGGGCGGCGGTTCGCACGTCGTCGTGAGCCAGCCCGTGCAGGAAGGCGTCGGCCTCTACGGCCAGCGTGGCCGACGGCAGGAAGAAGCTCATTGGGCTGAGGAAGTCGAATCGGCCGTCGTACCGGGCCGCGTAGCGGGGGCAGAAGGAGGCGTAGTTGATGAAGGCGATGCCGTAGGCGGCTACGGATTCCGGGACCCGGGCGGGGTCTGTCAGCGTGGGAACGCCGAGTGACGTGAGGACGTCGGCTGAGCCTGAGACGGCGGAGACCGAGGAGGAGGTGCCCTTGACGACGGTGACCCCACTGGCGGCGGCCAGCAGGGCAGCTGCTGTCGACACGTTGAACGTCTTGAAGGTCTCCTTCCCGCTGCCCGAGACGACGACAGTGCCTGCTGGAACCGGAACCGGACAGGCCAGAAGCTGTGCGAGCGTCTCGTCGAACGCGACGACCTGTCTCCAGATCTGGGCAGCCAGGGCAGGCGTGAAACCGTCGCCGCCGAGCAGCCTCCGGGCCCAGGCGAGCCAATCGGCATCGGCGTCGCGCCCGTCGCCGTGAAGGGCATCGACGAACTGCTGGATGTCGGGGGGATCGGGGGCCTCGGCAGTCCCCGAAGGGGAGACTCGCCGCTGCCGGGGAAGCAGCGACGGTGAAGTCACGCCTGGATGTGCTGCGCGATGGGACATGGTGTGGCCTCCAGTTCGTTCGTACCGGTGGCGCTGTTGCCATGGTCATCACAGCGGGCATAGCGTGATCGCTGTATCACTCCGAGTTCGCGAGCCTCCTCGCCGCCGCGTTCAGCGGCTTTTCAACATCCGCTTACACATGGGATCGGGAGCCTCGGATCTACGCTCCGGAACATGCTGACGAACAGTGGGCTGGTGGGGGATTTGGGCAGGGACAGATCGGGGTGGCGCCCCGAGAAACTGCGAGAGATGAGAGAGACCCACGGCCTCACGCTGGAGGCCGCCGGCGAGCGGTTGCGCGAGACCGCGCGCCGCGCCGGGCTGTCAGCTCCGGCGGCCAACTTCCAGACGTTATGGCAGCACGAGCAGGGTGAGGTCTTCCCCGGACCGCACTATCGGCGTGCGTACTGTCTGCTCTACCAGACCACCGAGCCAGAGCTCGGCTTCCGCAAGGCCCTCCCCGGCGAGGAAGTCGACCATCCGCTGACCGAGTTCAAGAAGCGGCTGGACAGCAGCCACGTGCAAGCCGTCGTGCGGGCCCTGGAGCACCTGGTGCCAACAGCCGATGAGGGCAGCAGCCACAGCGTCCAGCAGAGGATTCTGGGCGCCTGGCGGCGACGCCACAACGGCAGCGACCAGCACAGGCCGTCGCTCCTGCTGATCGGCGGCTTCGCGGGCAGCGGGAAGTCGGAGTTCGCTCGATTCATCTCGCACCTGACCGGGTGGCCGCTGCTGGACAAGGATCCGCTCACCCGGCCGTTGGTGGAGCGCCTTCTCACCCAGCTCGGCTGCGACCCCAACGACCGCCACTCCGAGATCTACCGGACAGAAGTAAGGCCGCTGGAGTACCAGTGCCTCATGGAGTCGATCCTTGCCAACGTCGAGTGCGGCATCTCCACCGTCGCCACGGCCCCGTTCATCAGCGAGATGGCCGATCCCTCGTGGATGCGGAGGCTGAGTAATCGCTGTGCGGCGTACCAGGTGGACGTGACACCGATCTGGCTGGAGTGCGACGTTGACTCGATGCGCGAGTACATCGCCTTTCGCTCCGCCGCGCGCGACGCCTGGAAACTGAGCAACTGGACGCAGTACCTCGAAGGGCTCGATCTTGACCTGCGCCCAGCAGTCCCTCACCTCGTCGTCGACAACCGTTTCGGATCGGCCATCGCCGTCACCGACCAAGCTCGATACGCCCTTGGGGTGGCACTCGCATGAAGACCGGAATCGTCCTGTACGGCCCCCCGGCCAGCGGCAAGGACACCATCACCGCCGCCCTCACCGAGCAGAACCCGCGGCTCGTCCTCTTCGCCAGAGTCAAGATCGGCGAAGGCCGCAGCCTGGGCTACCGAATGGGAACGAGGGAGCAGCTCGGGCAGCTGGAAGCGGCTGGTGATGTCATCTACCGGAACGACCGCTACAACAGTATCTACGTGGTGGATCGCCCCGGCCTGGACGCCGTCTTCGCCGCCGGGCAGGTCCCGGTCGTCCACCTAGGCCAGATCGCCGGCGTTAGCGCGCTCATCGCCGGCTACCCGGCAAACTGGATCACCGTCCATCTCTCCTGCCCCAGGAACGTCACCGAACGGCGCTCCACTCTGCGCGGTGACGAAGACACCCAGGCACGCCTCGCAGCCTGGGACGCCACCCACGCCGACCTCCAGGCCAACGCCACCACACGATGGGACCTGCACCTGCGGACCGACCAGCAGACCGCGACGGAGTCCGCTCTCGCCGTCCTCAAGGCACTGGCACAGGTCGCCTAGCGAGGGCGATGCAGCTGAACCAGCGCCTCCTCCACGGTGAGCTCGGTGTCCCGCTCGCCTTGCCATCGAAGCAGTGCGTCGGCTGCCCCCCGCACCGGCTCGCCGGGCAGCCCGCACGACTCCAACAACTCAGCCGCTTCCATCAACTCAGGAGCCCAACGCCACGCTCGGGCAGCCGTCTTCGGGATGTAGTCCCGCTCGGCCAGATAGCTCCCCGACCGGCCTTCCGCCACCTCCAGCAGTTCGTCCTCGACACCATGGTCCTCGGCCAGCGCGTAGGAAAGCGCCGCAAGAACCCGGGACGCCTTCTGGTAGCTCGTGTAGGCAAGCTTGAGGGCGCTGGCCTGGCCCAACTCGGTGCCGAGCCGCCGTGTGCGAACGTCGGTGCCGACGAAAACATCCTCCACCTGTTCAACAGCCTCGCCCGGACCGGCCAGAAACAGCTGCGGCCGCTTGCCGCCACGCGGAGGCGACCCGATGACGGAGCCGTCTACGACCGTGGCGCCGGTGAGCGTGGCCGCCGCCCTGCCGACCCGCTCCGGAGTGATGGCGTTGGCCTCGACGTAGACGCCTCGGTAGCCGTGAACCGCGACCTCGTTGGCCACCGTCGCTGCGGCCGCCGGGGGACAGATCGACAACAGGACCTGGCTGCGCTCCACCAGGTTCGCCAGGCTCGGGACCTCGGTCAGCCCAGCCTCAACGGCACGGCCACGGGTAGCTGCGCTGCGGCCCTCCGGGCACCACAGCACTGTCGCCCCATTACCGCGAATCTGGGCGGCCACCGCCGCGCCCATGCTGCCCGGATGCAAGATCCCCACGACAGCCCGCTCGCCGGTCACGCGCGCGCCCCTTCAAGGCCGAGCAAGAGATCGATGGCGTCCGCGGCGCCGGAAACCACGTGGTCGGCCTCAACGGCACGCTCGGTGCCACCCGATATCCAGATCGTGCGCAGGCCGGCCGCCTGCCCCCCGGCAACATCGTTCTCCGCGCTGTCGCCGATCATCCAGCCGCTCGACTGACCGTCCGCGCCGACCAGCCGAACTGCCTCGCGGAAGATGCCCACGTCCGGCTTGCGGCAGCCCACCTCCTCCGAGATGCACACGGCGTCGACTCGCTGGTCGAGCCCCGTGCTGGCCATCTTGGCCCGCTGAATGTCCCCGGCCCCGTTCGTCACAACGCCGACCCCCCAACCGGCAGCACGTAGCCGCTCCAGCCCGGACAGCACCTCCGGCGCGCAGGTCACCGCGTGAGCCATGCACACGGTGTACCGCTGCCACAGCTCCTCCACCGGCACCGAGACGGAGAACTGCTCCCGGAGCCTCTCGAAGTCCCTGCGGTAAGCGCGCTCGTACATCGCCTCCAGCAGCCACTGCTCAACGTCCCCGGCGAATCCGAGATCGGAGCAGAATGCCCGGACGCACGACCGGAACCCCCGTGAACGGTCAACGAGGGTGTCGTCCAGGTCGAAGAGCGCGAGTCGCTGCACAGGCTGGACTCTACTGTCCGACACGCTGACGGTAGTGGCCGAGCGCCTCATCGTGACATCGTCAACGCCCGCCAGGTGGAGAACCCGCGGATTCGCATGTCTGGGAGAACGGAGCGAGACCGCTCATGCCGTCGGGCACGCCGTGGCGGCAGCCGACGCAGGAGGGCGGCGTCGCCACTACTCCAAAGCCTCGTCGTGCAGAACGTCGAAGCGGAGTGCCTCTTGCGGGACTGCATGTAGGGAGTCACCAGCTCCCTGCAGCCTTCTGCAGTGCTTGCGGCGGCGCTCTCGCCGAGGACGCCCACCATGCATCTGGGTCCCAGCGCGCTTCTGCACCCCGCTCCGCCATGCGTGCAGACTGTCCGCGACCGCGGGTATCCACAGGGAGATGGCCTGCCCAGCGGGAGCAGCGATCGCTCCGGCGCGGCGCGAAGCGGGAAAGGCCGCAGGTGAGCCGCTTCTGGACGGCAGTCCTTGCTTCTCTTACACAGCCGGCCGGTGAGCCCCGGACCGCGGGGTTCCAGCCCCTTAGACTGGCCATTCCCACTGGTCGCGTTCGCAGTCAGCTGTACATCCCAGTCTCGGTGGACTTCCTGCCGTGCGGCTGGGATGTTCGTGCGACAGACGGACTCGTTCGCACGTTCGAGTCCGGCCTGCCGAGTGCAGCCGAGCAGGCGGTGGGCAGTGCGCGTGTATGGAGGACGAATGACGGATCTGCATGTGGTCGAGATCTGCGCGGGAGCGGGTGGTCAGGCCCTCGGTTTGGAGCGCGCAGGCTTCGAGCACGCCCTGGCGGTAGAGCTCGATGCGAATGCTGCTGCCACGCTTCGCCGGAACCGTCCGGCCTGGCACGTGGTGGAAGGCGATGTAGCAGATCCCAGAACGTGGACCCCTGAGGACTGCCGTACCGTGAACGGCGAGCAGCTGGACCTGATCGCAGGCGGTGTCCCATGCCCCCCGTTCACCATCGCGGGCAAGCAGCTCGGGGCAACGGACGAGCGCGATCTGTTCGCCTGGGCGGTCAACCTCGCTGAGCGGGTTCGGCCGAAGGCGCTCCTGCTGGAGAACGTCCGAGGGCTGAGCGCCAACCGCTTCGCGGCATATCGCCAGAACGTCCTGGACACCTTGCAGAGCGCAGGCTACGCAGCGCAGTGGAAGCTGCTTCATGCTTCTGACTTCGGCGTTCCCCAGCTCCGCCCGCGCTTCGTGCTCGTGGCGCTTCTCCCCGAGTACGCAGAGTACTTCTCCTGGCCAGATGAACTCCCCGATGCCCGTCTGACCGTGGGGGCGGCGCTTGAGGGCTTGATGGCGGCCAAGGGCTGGGAAGGTGCTAAAACCTGGGCCAACGGAGCAGACGACATCGCGCCCACCATCGTGGGCGGATCAAAGAAGCACGGTGGCGCGGACCTTGGCCCGACCCGGGCCAAGGCAGCGTGGGCAAAACTCGGCGTAGACGCCATGGGCGTCGCAGACGAAGCCCCCGAACCAGGCTGGAAGCCTGCCGCGGGCAAGCCCGGGCCGAAACTCACCGTTGAGATGGTCGCTCGCATCCAAGGGTGGAAGCCCGAAGACAAGTGGTTCTTCGAAGGGCGCAAGACAACCACCTACCGGCAGGTGGGCAACGCCTTCCCGCCGCCCGTCGCCGAGGCTGTCGGCCGATCCATCGCCCGCGCTCTGCGGAAGCAAGGCGAGCGGAATCAGCTCGTGGAGACGACGGATACGGTCCACGACCCGGTGTACAAGCTGCTCCGCGGCATGGAGCGTCCTCTCGGCATCGATCAGATCATCAGGCGGCTGGGGAAGTACGGGCAACACCTTTCCGAGCCGGAAGTCGAAAGGCATCTCGCCCACTTGGAACGGGACTTCATCATCACGCGCGTCCGGCGCTCCAGCGGGGCGCTGGGTTACCAACTCGGTGAATTCAAGGCATTCGTCGGGCAGGAAGGCCATCAGCGGAATGAACTCTTCGCGGTGAATCAGGCGAAGATCAGCTGATCGCTGCGCCACGCCCTTCGCCGCGCGGCGGCAGGGTCGGCTTGCCCCGGCGCTTCAGCGCCTCAGCCTCCTGCCGTCGCGCGGTGACCGCGTCGACGACAGTGCAGGCGCACACCTCCGGATCGAGATGCTCCCAGAAACGGAGCACCAGCCAGCCGGCCTCGCGGAGGCGGTCGTCAGTATCGCGGTCGCGCTGGACGTTGCGGCCGATCTTGTCCTCCCAATACGGCCGGTTGGTCTTGGGCATGACGAAATGCTCCGGGCAGCCGTGCCAGAAGCAGCCGTCGATGAAGACCGCCACCTTCACCGGCCGGAAGACCATGTCAGCGGTGCGGCGCATCTTCGCAAGCGGCTTGGCAGCGACGCGGTAGCGGAGCCCCGCAGCATGCACCAAGGAGCGCAGAAGCAGCTCCGGTGCGGTGTCGCGGTTCCGGTTGCCGAGCATGCTCCGCCGGTTAGCCGCCGACGAGGCCCACGAGCCCTCAGGGGGCTGCCACTGCGGGAGCTCTCCCGCTGCTTCCTTCTCGCTCATATCTCCGGCAGCTTCGGTACAGCCTGTTCTGGATCAGCAGGCCCGGCGAGGACCCACTCCCGCCCGTCGAGCTCCACCCGCGGAGCTGCACTGTGCTCGGGCCGCGCCTCAGCGAGCCGCGCGCTCACAGACTCGCCCGGACCGGGCACCGGCAAGCCGAGTGCTTCAGCGATCCGGCCGTGGCTGGAGTAGTGGCCAAGGATAACGATGCCGCGGGGTTGGAGCCGCGAACGCGACCCTCCGTTGTAGCGGACCCGCTTCATGTAGTCCTCCTGCATGGCCACGGTCGCGACGACGGTTCGGCTGACGCGTCGGCCCTGGGCACGCAGGAAGAGCTCGTCCACCCTCCGCTGCCCGCTCTTGTGGGAGAAGATCGCGTCGATATCCGGTTCGGACAACCTCAGCAGCATGTTCTCCTGGAGCGGGGCCTGGTCGAAAAGCCATTTCACTGCCTGGCGCCCCGCCGCGTTCAGCGTCTTCTTCGCATCCCGGTTGCCGCCGTTGTTAAGCCGCTCAGGCAGGGCACGCACCACGCCGGCGGACCAGCTCGACCGCTCATCGCTGGCCCAGACCACAAGCAACAGGTGGCCGAGCGCCTCCGGGGGGATCATCCAGGCGCCCAGGGTCTGGGAGTATTTGCAGTCGACGTCGGTCCCAGCGATCGAATAGTCCATGTCGCGGCCGTCGGCGAATCCGAATTCGCGCTGCAGGTTGATCTCGATCAGCGTGCCGAGGTGCGCCTTCTCCGTCTTGTAGAGCTGACCCCAGCGGTAGCGGCCTGTGTGCTGGCCGTCCAGCAGCATGTCGATGCTCCGCCGGACCGCTGCGGCCATCCTGCGGCCGTCCGGATCGGCCGCAAGGAGGTACCGCGTTACAGCAGCCAGCTCGGGGTCTGCCTCACTGCCGTCGTCGCCGAGAGGCCAAAGCGGCGCCTGCATACTCGTTTCGTCGTCATCCACGGCGGGACTCTATCCGTGCTGCGGGCAGGCAGGGCAGCCCCATACGCCACAGCAGTGGCACACTTCTGCTGTGATTCGGGAACCAGCTGAGCTCAGCATCGACGAAGACGGGAAGGTCTCGCTGCCTATCGGACTCCTGGCGGAGGCCGACCGTGGCACCGGGGCCCGCATCATGGCGTTCAGCGACGGGGACGGCCGCATTGTGCTCCAACGGGAGGCGGATGCCTCGGAGAAGCTGCTGCAGGACGGGGCTCTGTGAGCTGTACCCCTACAGCGCGCCCGTTTCAAGATGCTCGAGGACAGCCCGCATATCGGCCGCGTCCATCCCTGCGGCAACAGAGGCTTCTTCCTCCGGATCGCTGAGCTCGCGCACTGCGGAGTCGTCCAGGATCCTGCCCATGAATTCCAGCTTCTTCGCCAGCCTCATGGCGACAATCTCGTCGACCGTGCCCGCGGCTGCGAGCACGGTGATCCTGGTCTCGACGTCAGGGCTCAGCCCGAGTCGGTGGATGCGGTCCAGGCTCTGCAGAAAGCGGCCGGCCTGGAAATCGCGATCGATGTAGACCGCGTCGTGGCAGTCCTGGTGCAGGCTGATGCCCTCGCCGAGGGTCGCAGGGTTCGAGATGAGGACGGAGCAGTCAGGATCCTCCCTGAACCGGCAGAGCTCTTCCTCTCGGTCCTGGGTGCCACCGTGGACCGCAGCTGGTTGGAAGGGCGCCAGCAGCTGCTGCAGAGAGGTGATGCTGCGGACGAAGCTTGCCCAGACCAGGGTCTTCCGCCCCAGCGAGGCATTCTCCGCAACGATGGCCATGGCTTCCTTGTACTTGGGTGGTACCTCGTACTCCGGAAGGCGGTGGAGGAGGTCCGACAGAGGGGCGTTCTCACCAGCCTGCAGTGGCGGGACGCGGAACTCGAGAGGCTCGTACCGAGTGGACCCGCCCACCAGAAGGGCAGGGCTGGTTGCAGCCATCAACATCCGCAGCACCGCTTTGCCGAGAGCCTGGAAGTCCATGCGGTCGGCAGCGGCCCTCGCAGAAACCTTGCCTCCGGCCTTGAGCGCCTCGTAGATCTCTTCGTGCAGAGGCGGCATCGCCAGCCGCCGCAGTCGGAGCTCTACCGGCGGCAGCCCCAGCTCAGCTTTCGTCGTGCGCGTGAACATGGGCCTCAGAACCTGGCTCGCATACGCAAGGTCGCCGCCGTCGACGGCCCGGGTCACCACCCTGCGCCCGTGGCCTGGCCAGACGAAGGACAGGAGGTTCTCCAGATCCTTGGCTCCGTTCGGCGCCGGCGTGCCGCTGAGGATCATCCGAATGCGGCTGAGCGGACCGAGAGCGAGGCAAGCTGCGCCCCAGACGCCGGCGCCTCCCAGTTTCATTCGGTGGGCTTCGTCGACGACAAGCATTGCGGGAGCTGCTCTGAGCCAATTGGAGAGCGCAGGCAGCGCTCCTTGGAGGCGCTCGTAGTTGACGACCAGGAGATCGACAGAAGGTGGAGCACCCTTGCCCATTACATGAACCTGGAGCGGCTCAGCAAAGCACTCATCGGCTTCGTACCGCCATGCTTCGAACGCCGACCTCGGGCTGACCACGAGGATCCGAGATACCTCGCCCCGCTCCCTCAGGGCTGAGAAGACGGCCAGAGAAACACGGGTCTTCCCAGCTCCGGGCACGCTGAAGTTGGCCCCACTGCCCATTGAGAGCAGCCGGGCCGCGTCTCGCAGCTGGAACGGGGCCAGAGGGGCTTTCCAGCCTGCCCCGAGCAGAGCGGGGATTTGGTCGGCAGTGACAGCGTCCTCACCGACCTCACCACTGAGCAGCCTCTCGGCCGCGTCAGCGGTGTCGAGCATCTCCGTGACGAGACGCCGGAAGTCGTCCTCCCAGACAACGCTTTCCGGTTCAGGCCAGGAAGCCAACGCGCTGATGCTCGCAAGGAAGCTGTCTATGGGGACTGCGGCCGACAACCGGTCTGTCATCCGTCCGCTGGGAAAGCTGGCGATCATCTGACCGAGAGCACTGCGGCACGCAGGCACCGTCCTCATAGATGCCTGGGTCCGCGTAATATCGAACCCGATCGTCAGACTGGGCTCGCCAGCCATCTAGCGAGTCCTCCCGAGGGTCTCGATGAGCCAAGTCACCCCGTCGCCGGGATCCTTCACAGTGCGCTTGGCTTCAAGCGCGAGCTTCTGCAGCTTCTTCCGGAGGTCGGTGACGGCATCGTCGAAGCCATCCTCGTCAAGGCTGCTCTGAGCCCGGGACATGACGAGGTCCGTAATGCACTGGTCAATGTCCCGGCCCGCATCGGCTAGGCGAGCAGGGGCAGCCTGCTTGCGCTTCTGAATGCGCGCTTCACGTCCTGCGAAGCTGATGGCTTCGTCCATCGCACCGCGCAGCTTTTGCGCCTCCTTCTGCGCCTCAGCAGCAGCATTCGGCGGAGCAGATCCGCTAGGCTGGACGGCGACCCGCAAGCGCAGAACGGTGTCGGTCAGAGACTTGGCCGAACTGAGTTCGGCAGAGGGGCCCTTAACCGCCCTGCCCAAGCCCGGGATGGCGGTACTCGCAGCAGGCCCGGTCGGTGCACTGTTCTCAGGAAGCACCTTCGCCAGGTAGCGCTTGTTGAAGTCGTGGTCGATGAAGCGCACGTCAGTCTTGGCGAACCCGAGCAGCATGGCAGCAAGCCGGTTCTCTAGCAGCAGCTCGGCCTTCTCCGGGTTTGTCGCGTACTGCTTGACGTAGGCGCGGTGGAGCTCGCGGAACTTCTCCGCCTGGTCCTCGAACGCCACCAGAGACAGCTGGCCGCCAGCCGACCGGCTGCGTTCGATCAGCGACTCGATGTTCGCCAGCACCCACTGGTCCTGACGGCACCGCTCCGCTGTCGTGCGGAACGTCGAAGCCACAACCGCCAAAGGTGTTCCCTGGTCGACAAGTTCCTGCACTGCGAGGAGCCGGTTGATGTAGGAGTAGTCTCGCCGGTGCTCTCTGCGCAGCTGCAGGGACAGCTCGATTGCCGCGATGTCCTGCCAGTCACAGCTCTCCGGCAGGACGGCCACGCGCATCTCGTGCGTCGGGCCGTACAGCTGCATAAGCCCTGCGCGGCGGGTGTTGCCGTTGACAAGAATACCCTCGCGGGAAATCAGGCCGGGGTCCGTCTGGCCGTACTCCTTGAGGCTAGCGACCAGTTCATCGAAATCCGGGTCCGTCCTTGCCGGGTCTGCGGGGAGTACCTGCAGCAACCGATCCAAGTAAGCCTGGCCCTCACTGCTCCAAGGCTCGTCAGCCAGTGCCGCCGCCTGCTTGGGGTCGTGTCCGGACTGGGCGCGGATGCGGTGGGTGGCAGGGTTGTAGTAGAGGTTCCCCGTTGGCATCTGAATGACTTCCAGGTGCTCAGGCTGCCCGCGCCACTCCACCGTCAGCGTCTCGCGAGAACCACTGCCGGCATTGACTTCCCGCAAACGTGACCGGACCAGCGCGCGGTTCTCCTCGGCGTTCGGCGGCAGACCGTAGTCCTGTGCCATTTCCTTGTTCCTGCTTCCCTACGTATCGTTGTCTAGACCACTTTGTGCTGAGATTGGTCTCGGGTAGCACCAAGCTGCGAGCGCAGCTGCGCTCGCGACTCTTCAGGCAGGGAGCGGTAAGCACTCCAGAGCCGGTCGAGCGCGGTGAACTCTCGCTGGTCGTCATCCAACCAGCCCTCCAGGACGCGGCGATCCGAAGGGCTGAGCGCCGCCGCTGCCTTCTCGACCTGGCCAAGATCCACCACTAGCGCACGGCCGCCGACTCTGCACCGCCGGCACTCAGTGACCAACTCAGTCGTCCGCCGTCCACCGGGCTTGACGACTTCTCGCCGAGCGATGTCGAGCTGGGCGGCTTCGTCTGTGCCGTGGTACAGCTCGCCGGGGGTGATACCGCAGGAGCGGCACATGTTCCCGTCCCTCGCCAGAACCTCCCGCCGCCGTCCTGCGCCAATAGCGGCAGTGCCGGCCCTGCGTGTTGCCCGCCCGGGCAGCCAGACCGGATCACCCTGCTCGACGAAGCGCTGCTCGCGCGAGTCCAGCGTCGCGTCTTCGCGGTTCGTGTCGATTCGCCATCCGAAGCCCCGCAGATCCCTCATGCGGCGGTCGACCTGCGAGACGCCGGGGAAGGCTGCGCGGAGCTGCTCCTTAGTGAACGTCTTGCCCACTCCGACCTCGGACACGAGCCACAGTGCAGCGCGCTTCATCGTCCCCAGGCTGGGATCCAGCCAAGAGGGCAGGGGTGCTTCCATTCGAGCCAAACCTCCTCGGGAGGGCAGTGAAAGACGCCATACAACCACCCATTACTAGCACAGAAAGTGCTATCGACTCCAGTGATCAGGCATCTTTACAACTTCAGTAAAGACGGTCATCCGAATTGCCCGGAGTGCGGCGTTTCGGCCGCTTCGATCCCTCGTGGAAAATAGCCCGCTCGATGACCGGAGAACCCGAGACCTCGCGCCCCGGCAACGGCTAGGCTCAGTCCGATTGCTCGTCTCCGTGCGCAGCCCCGGCAACCGGAAGGGGTCCCTTCGCTGTGCCAGCTTCAGGCCATATCGGAAGTTCCTACGCATCCGGCACCACTGGCGAGGTGAAGGAGTTCGCCGCAGCCCTGCGGGTCGTTATCCAGTACGTCCGGCCGGGCGCCGCCTTGCATGTCGCGGCGGAGGCCCTGCGCATTTCACCATCCCAGCTGTCCCACTGGCTCCACGGGCGGCGTCTTCCCGACAGGGAGGCGGTCCGCCTCATGTCCGAGCTGGCGCAACGGGGCGCTCACCGCATGGGTGCTGTGCTCGAACTCGAACCCGCTGAACTCCTAGCACTGCTGTGTGCGGCTAGGCGGTCGAAGGGGCACCCTTCAGTCGACTGCACCTGTTTGGAGGGGGACCGGCGCAACGGCGCGGCATTCAGAATGGGGGACCGGCGCAACAGCCCCAGTGCTTCACCGGTGGGGGCCGACCGGCTTGCAGCACCTCCAGACCTTCTCGGACTGCTAGCCGAAATGAAGGCCGACCAGAGGATCGCCCTGCTTGCCGACTTGGCCGCCTCATGGGAAGAATCCGAGATCGCCCACGCAGCTGAAAAACTGGCACACGCCGGGATGGGGGCGGAAATGGAGGCACTTATCCGTTACGCGAGACGGGCAGGAAAGGATTCAACGGAGGTGGCGGTCGCCCTCGCCATGCGTCGTGTTCAGCTAGGATGATCTGCGTGGCAAATCCTCACAGGTGGGGGAATGGGTCCGAGTGCACCTTCATTCGGTTCCACCGCTCCATGCGGGCCATTGCACATCTTCAGTCACCACACGGGAAAGGCCCGGCCGTCTGGCTACCAACCTGAGCCGGTGCCTTCCCCGCGGAAACATCCCGACTAGTTCACTGATCAGGAGCTTCGTGTGAAGTGTAAGGCTGTCCTGGCACTCCTTGCCAGGAAGATCAAGGCTGCCCTGCACCGCCCTCCCCGCGTCGACGGCGCCACCGAGGGAGCAGGGCAGGGGTGGCCCTCGCCACGGGCACGGCGCCGGCTGCGGTTTCTCCGCTGGGTGCTCACCGTCCAGGCTCTCAAGGCAGCGGTGTCGGCAGTAGCGGGTGTCGCGGCCCTTTGGCTGCTGCAGTCCTCCATCGATTGGATCCTCCGCCTCTGACCGGAGGAGGGCAGGAAGGGCGGACCGCCGGCAGCGACAGGTGTCTGGTGCTGGCGGTCCGCCCGGGAGCCATCTGGGAGCCGACCCGCTCCCCAAGCCCCTCCCGAACCCTCCGAGGCCATCCCACGCCAGCCTCCTGACCAGGCTAAACAGCAAGGCAACAGGCGCGAGGCGCGCCCGACCTTCGTTCGGGACGAAGAGGTCGTGGGTTCAAATCCCGCCACCCCGACAGAGGAAACACCAGTTCAGGGGCCTGATCCGCGAGAGCGGTCGGGCCCCTGAGTGGTTTGTGGGGGCTCTTTGGAGAAATCCGGGGGAAGGCTCCGAGGAGCGGGCTCTGCCGGTCCGTATCGATCCCGGGCCCGCCGCGGGCATGGACTTCGACCGCGTCATCCTCACCGTCCGTCGCCGCGATCCACCGTTCCTCGCGCACCAGCCAGGTCTTCCACGGCTGCCCACACCCTCCACGGTCGCCTGACCGTCGCATCATCGACCGCGCCACTGGTAAGGGGCGGGATACCAAGAGTATGGTCCTTGGTATGGCGACTAAGAAGGTAACCGTGACGATCCCGGAGGATCTCCTGGACGAGATCCGCGCGGACGCGGCAGAGCGGGGCCTTTCGGCGTACGTCGCCGAGGCGCTGCGCTTCAAGCGCGACCGGGACCGGCTCCTGGAACTGGTCGACTGGCTGCAGGAGGAACACGGCCCCGTGACTGAGGACGAGCGTGTGGCAGCCTTCGGCGAACTGGAGGATCTCGATGCCGAACACGAGCGGCGCCGCGCCTCCGGACGGCAGAACGCCGGAGAGGCTGCGTGAAGAAGCGAGCCGGTGAGCACGGGCAGAGTCCGCTCCGTGTCTTCGTCCTGGACTGTGAAGCTCTCTCCCTGGCCGTGCGCGGTGATCGGAGGATGATCGCCTGGCTCGACCTCGCGGCGCAAGGGGAGGCCGAAGTGGTGACGTCGCCGATGACCCTGGTCGAGGCGTACGACGGCAGAACGACGGAACAGCGCTGGGACTGGGTACTGTCCCGGCTTCAGGTCGTCGACATCGGGAAGAACGAGGCCCGTCAGGCCCGCCGGCTTCTGGCCGACGCCAAGTTGCACGGCCACAAGTACGCGATCGACGCCGTGCTCGCCGTGATCGCGCGACAGCAGAAGGGACAGGTCACCGTCTTCACCTCGGACGTCGACGACCTGGAGAAGCTGGTCCCGGACACGATTGTCGTCAAGAAGGTGTGACCCGACCCGCGCCCTTCAAGGGCCCGCCGTCGAGGTTGCCGATCGGGCGTTGTTCGCGTTTCCGGTCCGCGGGTCTCAGCGCGCCCACGGGGCCGCAGCTACCGGCGTGGTCCTGCGGCGGCGTAGGCGGCGGTGCCGGTGATGGCGAGGGCCAGGGCCGTCCAGGTGCCCGCCGTCGTGCCGGGTGGGAGCAGCATCCAGGTCGCCACCTGCGTCGGTGTGGTCGTCGGGGGTGGGGCGAAGAACGAGAAGGCGAGCCAGGTGAACGGCAGCGTCCAGGCGTACTGGCCGCCCAGGAGCGTCGCCCCCAGGGCGACCAGGCCCATCAGGCCGGCGCTGTTCCGGAGGACGAACGCGGCGGTGGCCATGTCCTCGCCGCCCATGGCCTGCACGGTCAGCAGGACCGTGCCGATGACCGTGCCGGCTAGCAGCACGTGTGCCGCTCGTCGGGGTGCCCAGCGGATCGCGGCGGTCCGGTCCAGTGCGAGGTCCTGCCCGCTGAGCCCGATCGAGACGGCCATCGCGCCGGCGGCGAGGACGAGCGCGGGCAGCCGTGGATCACCGGGCCCGTCGCCCCCGTTGTGGGCGAGCGCCCACACCGCCACCGTGCTGACCACCACCGCGGCGAGTGACGCGGGTACCTGGCGTGAGCGCGCGTACAGCGTCAGCCATCTCACCGGGACGTGCCGCCGGACAGCACGTCGAGGACGTCGCCCTCGCAGGAGAGTGCGGCGGCGTGCGTGGCCTTGATGCGGGAGAGCTGCTCGGCTCGCGGCAGTGCCTTGAGTTCCTTCCACACCGGGCGGGCCAGGGCGATCTGGTCACTCGGCGGGTGGGGGGAGCCGCTGAGCGGCTTGAGGTCGTCGAGTACCCAGCTCGCCGCGATGCTCTGCGCGGCGACGTTGCTGAGCGTGCCGGTCCAGCCGACGGGGGAGCACCCCGGCACCATGCCCTTGGCGATCAGGGCCCGGGTCAGTTCCTCGCCCTTCGCGGTGGTGATGATGTCGTCGTCGAAGGCGAAGAGCACGGTGTCGCGGGACCACTGCGGTGCGGAGCCCTGCGGCAGTGCGGTGGTGTTCTCCCGGACCGAGTCCGGTGCCTGGTCGCCCAGGGCGCCGTGCAGCAGGCGCAGTGCCCTCCTGCCGGGGTCCGCGAGATGGGTCAGCCGCGCCTGGTGGGTCCTGGTCACGCACACGGGGCCGTCGCACACCATCTCCGCGGCGGCCTCGTCGACGACGTACATGCGGCGCGGGTCGGAGGGGAGGACGAGCAGCGCGAGCACCGCGCCCGCCAGGAGGGGGGTGAGGGCGACCAGCCGGGCGCGCGGGGTCGCGGCGACCAGTAGCGCGAAGCCGGTCGCGGCCATGCCGAGCAGCCAGATCGTCTGCCCGGCGTGCACGGACGTGGAGAGCGTGACGAACACGTCGTTCACCTCCTGCACCGCCGGGGACAGCAGCGAGACCTGGTTGGGTTCCGTGCCGGGGATTCCCGTGGCCGAGGACGTCTCCGTCCGGCCCAACGACATGTGCATGAGGGCCGTGAACACGAAGGCGCACATGGTCAGCGCGGGCGGGGTGAGCGCCGACGGCAGGGCCCGCCCTGCTCCCATGCCCAGTACGGCTCCCGCGACGAGGGCGAGTGCCCCCACCAGCGAGATCGGCAGCCAACCCAGGTGTGTGTACGCGGTGTTGGCGAGGACCTGGACCGCGCCGACGAGGACGAGGAGCGTGAAGGCCGACGTCAGCGTGACCGCGGTCGTGCCCGCCAGTGTGGCCGCGCGGTGCCGGGCGGGCCGCGGCGTGCTCGTCAGCAGCTCGGTCATCTTCGAGCGGTGGTCGCGCAGGCCCTGCAGCGCGCCGAGTCCCACGGCGAGCGGCCACAGGTAGAACAGCAGGGAACGTGTCCACAGCGCCATGGGCGTCCACTGGGCCGTCCAGGCGGTGGTGCCCCTCCACCACGCGGCGTTCACCAGGTACAGGAACGCCAGCGCCGTCGCCAGGACGACGAGGCCGGCCCACGGGGCGATGGAGCGCTTCAGCTCGATGCGCAGCATGCGGGCGTTCACCAAGTGCCCCTTTCGGACAAGGGCTTCAGGAGCAGCGCCGAGTAACCGCGCTCCAGCGGGCTGTCGCCCACGTGCTCGGGGCCGCCCGCCGCTGCCAGGTCGTCCGGGGTGCCCTGGAAGACCAGTCGCCCCTCGGCGAGGAGCACGACGTCGGTGCAGGCGGCGGCCACGTCCTCGACCAGGTGGGTCGAGACGACGACGCAGGTGTCCGTGCCCAGTTCCTGCACCAACTCGCGGAAGCGCAGTCGCTGCGCCGGGTCGAGGCCGACCGTCGGCTCGTCGAGCAGCAGGACGGCCGGGTCGTTGACGATTGCCTGGGCGATGCCGACCCGCCGGACCATGCCGCCCGACAGCGCCTTCATCTTCTCGTCGGCCCGGTCGGCCAGCCCCACGCGCTCCACGGCGCGCTGGACCGCCGCGGGGATCTCCGCCTTCGGCACCTCCTTCAGCCACGCCATGTACTCGACGAACTCGCGCGCCGTGAAACGTCTGTAGTAGCCGAACTCCTGCGGCAGGTAACCGATGCGGCGGCGCAGCGCGCGGTGCTCGTCCCCGCCGCCCACGGCCTCGCCGAGCATCTCCAGGCTGCCCCCGGTGGGGCGCAGCACGGTGGCCAGCGCCCGGACGAGGGTGGTCTTGCCGGCGCCGTTGGGCCCGAGCAGGCCGTGGACGCCGGTGCCCAGCGACAGGTCCAGCCCGTCGACGGCCATGCGCTTCCTGCCGACCCGGACCTTCAGCCCGGTGGCCTGGATCTCCCAGGCGTAGGGCGTCGGTGCGACGTCGGCCGCGTTCACCGCGGACCTCATGTGGTGTTCCTCTCCGGTGGTCATCGATGGGCTCCCAGCACGGAGTACGCGCCTCTGCGGGCGAGCACGACACCGATGCCGAGCGTGAGGACCAGCCCCCATGCGGGCAGGCCCTCCGTCTGGAGGACGAAGGCCGTCCGGTGCGTGGCCAGGGTCGGCGCCACGACCACGGCGGCCCACGCGGCGGCCAGTACGGCGGCGGCGCGGGTCACGCCGACGACACCACCGAGCGCCAGCGTCGCCGCGGTGAACGCCAGGCAGGGCAGCAGCCACTGAGCCACCATCACCCCCGTCACCCAGCCGCCCACCAGCAGGGCGGGGACGACCACGGTGAGCATGGACGCGGTGCGCCGCAGCACCAACGGGAGCCCGGCCCTGGGCACCGAGGCCGTCAGTTCGTACGCCGGGTCCACGCCGCGCGACCACGAGGCCGCGACGCCGAGCACGGGCAGGACCGGCGCGAGCAGCAGCACCCAGGACACCTCGACGCCGAACGCGGAGCCGGCCAGGTCCAGCAGCAGCGCCAGCAGCGTCGCGCCCATGACCATGGCCAGCCACGGCGCCGTCGCGGGCGTCATCCACCTCGACGCCCGCGCCGACCAACGCCGTCCGCGCGGCATCATGGGGGTGACCGCCAGCCGGGGTTCGATGCCGGACCACACGGTGTCGACCAGCGACGCCACGGCGGGTGCCTCGGCGTCGACCGCCGCGGCCAGCCGGTCACGGCACGGTCGGCACGCCTCCAGATGGGCCTCCACGGCCCACACCTCGTCGGCGGCGAGGTCGGCGCCGCCGCGCGCGTATCCCGTGATGACGCGTGCCGACGCGTGTTCCACGTTCATGCCAGTGCCCTCCGCATCGCGATCCGGGCCCGACGCGCACGGGTCTTGACCGTGCCCTCGGGCAGCCCCAGCAGGAGCGCGGTCTCCCGGACGGACAGCCCGTCGAGCACCATGGCCTGCAGTACCTGTCTCAGTTCCGGCGCGAGACACCGCAGCGCGTCGCCGACGTCACCGCCGACGGTCGCCGCGAGCGCCTGCTCCTCGGCGGCGGGCGCCGCGTCCGGCGGAGCTGCGGCCGCCG